>NZ_JBFTSF010000170.1:0-13688 GCF_056399905.1 Cupriavidus sp. 01L46 | reverse complement strand
GCCGGGATAGAGGCCCGCCTCGGCTGCGCCCAGCAGGAAGCGCAGCACGTAGAAGGTGCTGGCGCTGTTGATCAGGGCCATCGCCATGGTGATGACGCCCCATGTGAACAAGATGCGCGCGAACCAGCGGCGCGCGCCGAAGCGCTCCAGCGCCAGGTTGCTGGGCACCTCGCACAGGAAGTAGCCGATGAAGAACAAACCCGCGCCCAGCCCGTAGGACGCGTCGCTGATGCCCACCGCCGCATTCATGTGGAGCTTGGCAAAGCCAACCACCGAGCGGTCGATATAGGCCACCACGTAGATCAGCGCCAGGAAAGGAATCAGCTTGCGGGTCAGCATGCTGATAATGCGGTTCTCCTCGCTGGCGGCGCTGACCGGCGCATCGCCAGGCAGACCCGGAGCGCCAGGAAGCGGGACTGGCCGGTCCAGGCCGGCCGTGGGGGTAGTGTTCATCTATGTCTCCTCGAATGTTCCTGCATGTTCTTGTCAGTGGCCGCTGCAGGCATCGCCGGCATTGCCGGCAGCGGCGCAATCAGTGCGAGTGGCGAGGCACCGCGGCGCCGCGGCAGCCCACCAGGAAGTCCAGGTCGCAGCCCTCGTCCGCCTGCAGCACGTGGTCCACATACAGCCGCCGGTAGCCGCCCTCCCCCGCGGCGCGTGTGTCGACGCGCTCGGCCATGCGCCGTGCCAGTTCCTTGTCATCGATGTCCAGGTGCAGCGTGCCGGCCTCGCAATCCAGCTCGATCCAGTCGCCGTCTCGCACGGCGGCCAGCGGGCCGCCGGCCGCGGCCTCGGGCGCCACGTGCAGCACCACGGTGCCGTACGCCGTGCCGCTCATCCGCGCATCCGAGATGCGCACCATGTCCTTGACGCCCTGGCGCAGCAGCTTGGGCGGCAAACCCATGTTGCCGACCTCCGCCATGCCCGGATATCCCTTCGGGCCGCAGTTCTTCAGCACCATCACGGACGATGCATCGACGTCCAGCGTTTCATCGACGATCCGCTCCTTGTAGTGCTCAAGGTTTTCGAACACCACGGCGCGGCCGCGGTGCTTGAGCAACCCGGGCGTGGCGGCGGAGGGCTTGAGCACCGCACCGCGCGGTGCCAGGTTGCCGCGCAGCACGCGGATACCGCCATCCGCTATCAACGGATTGTCCAGCGCGCGGATGACCTCGTCGTTGGTATTGGGCGCGTCCTTCACGTTCTGCCACAGCGTGCGGCCGTTGACGGTCAGCGCGTCCGGGTGCGGCAGCAGGTTTGCCTCGCCCAGCCGACGCAGCACTGCGGGCAGCCCGCCGGCGTAGTAGAACTCCTCCATCAGGAAGCGGCCCGAGGGCATCAGGTCGACGATGGTGGGCGTGTCGCGGCCAATGCGTGTCCAGTCCTCGAGCTCCAGCGGCACGCCGATGCGCCCCGCGATGGCCTTCAAATGGATGACCGCGTTGGTGGAGCCACCAATCGCCGCATTGGCGCGAATCGCATTCTCGAACGCCGCGCGCGTCAGGATCTTCGACAGCGTCAGCCCTTCCTTGGCCATCTCGACAATGCGGATGCCGGACATATGCGCCAGCACGTAGCGGCGCGAATCCACGGCGGGAATGGCGGCGTTATGCGGCAGCGAAGTGCCCAGCGCTTCCGCCATGCAAGCCATGGTGGAAGCCGTGCCCATCGTGTTGCAGGTGCCGGCCGAGCGCGACATGCCGGCTTCGGCCGAGAGGAACTGATGCACATTGATCTCGCCGGCCTTGAGCGATTCATGCAGTTGCCAGACGGCCGYGCCAGAGCCAATGTCCTTGCCGTCCAGCTTGCCGTTGAGCATCGGCCCGMCCGTCACCACGATGGCCGGCACGTCGCAGCTCGCCGCGCCCATCAGCAGCGCGGGCGTGGTCTTGTCGCAGCCGGTGAGCAGCACCACGGCATCGATCGGATTGCCACGGATGGCCTCCTCGACGTCCATCGCCGCCAGGTTGCGCGTGAGCATGGCGGTGGGCCGCAGGTTGGACTCGCCATTGGAGAACACCGGGAATTCCACCGGGAAGCCGCCGGCCTCGTAGACACCGTGCTTGACATGCTCGGCCAGCTTGCGGAAATGCGCGTTGCAGGGCGTGAGCTCCGACCACGTGTTGCAGATGCCGATGATGGGACGGCCATCGAACTCATGATCGGGGATGCCCTGGTTCTTCATCCAGCTTCGGTACATGAAGCCATTCTTGTCGGCGGAGCCGAACCATTGGGCGGAGCGCAGCTTGGATTTGGATTCCGGCATTGGGGGGACTTCCTGAATACGGGGACGATGGGACTGGACTGGGACGCGATGACAGCGGCGGCCCATGAAGGGCGCCTTGGCTACCGTGGGACCGGCGCCAAAGCGGGACGCGTCTGGAGGAGGCTGTCTCTCATCTTGCTTGAATTTGTTTTTGAATATGGCCGGAGTGTACGGCCCGGTTTGATATCCTTCCAATGAAGATTGAGGCCGTATCCATATCACTTCAGGTATCAACGTAAACCCTATGTCAATGCCCAGCCCGTGGTATATCCGCGCCCGGCTCAAGACCCGCCAGCTCCTGCTGCTGGTCGCCCTTGCCGACGAAGGCAACATCCACCGCGCCGCCGCCGTTCTCAACATGACGCAACCGGCCGCATCCAAGCTGCTGCGCGAGCTGGAGGAGATGCTGGAAGTCCCGCTGTTCGAGCGGCTGCCGCGCGGCATGCGCCCGACCTGGTATGGGGAAGCGATGATCCGGCACGCGCGCGCGGTGCTGGGCARCCTGGACCAGGCGCAGGAGGAAGTGATGGCGCTCAAGGCCGGGCGGCTGGGCCATGTGGCCGTGGGCGCGATCACCTCGCCCGGCGTGAAACTGCTGCCGCCGGCCGTTGCGCAGGTCAAGCGGGAGCAGCCCGGACTGCGCGTGTCGCTGGAGATCGAGAACAGCAACGTGCTGCTGGAACGCCTGGCCCAGGACAAGCTGGACCTGGTGGTCGCACGCCTGTTTGCCGAGCACGACAAGCTACGCCTGCGCTACGAGCCGCTGGCGGGCGAGCCAGTGTGCGCGGTGGCGCGCCTGGGCCATCCACTGCTGGCGCAGTCCGCGCTGACACTGCGGGATGTGGAGGATGCGGCGTGGATCGTGCCGCCGGCCGGCAGCGTGCTGCGTCACCGCTTCGACCTGATGTTCCAACGCGCCAGCCTGATGCCGCCGACCAACGTCGTGGAAACCGCCGCGCTGCTGTTCCTGACACGCATGCTGGAACAGAGCGACATGCTGGCCGTACTCACCGACGACGTCGCGCAGTACTACGCGCAGCATGGCCTGCTCGCGATCGTGCCGCTGCCGCTGCCCTGTCATATGGACGACTTTGGCATCATCACCCGCACGGATCGATTGCTCTCACCCGCGGCCATGCTGATGACGCAAGCGCTACGCACAGCGAGCCACGCGGTGTACGGCGCCGCGCTGGCGCTGGATGCCGGTGCGCCGGCTTAGCACGCTGGCGACCTGAAGCCTGCAATGGCCATGACCGGCGTGAGCGAATGGAAACTGGCGTCGTGGCCCGAGCCGTCCCGCCAGCGCGCCTCACTCCGCCACGATCGACGCGCTCTTGATCAGCGCCTGGCTCCGGCCCAGTTCGTCGCGGATGAGGCGGGCCGTCTCCTCGCCATTGCCGTTCTTCACGACAAAGCCCTGCGCGGCGAACAGCTCCCGCGCCTTGGGCGCGGCCAGCGCCTTGACCAGCGCCTGCTGTAGCCGCGCGCAGATGTCCTTGGGCAACCCGGCGGGACCGACCAGCGCGATCCAGGCATCGTAGGCATAGTCCTTGACGCCCGATTCCGCCAGGGTCGGCACCGCCGGCAGGCTATCGAGCCGCGCCGGCGTGCTGACCGCCAGCGCCCGCAGCTTGCCGGCCTTGATCTGCGGCAGGGCGGACGGCGTGGCCAGGAAAGCAGCGTTGATCTGTCCGCCGAGCACATCGGTCATCAACGTGTTCACGCCCTTGTAGGGGACGTGCAGCATATCGATGCCGGACTTCGATTTAAGCAACTCGCCCGCCAGATGCAGCACGCTGCCTTTGCTTGACGAGCCGTAGCTCAGGCTGCCCGGATGCGCCCGCGCCGCCGCGACCAGTTCCTGCACGGTCTTGTACGGCGAGCCCGCACCCACCACCAGCACCAGCGGCGTGGTGCCGATCAGCCCCACGGCAGTGATGTCCTTCACGCTGTCATAGGGAATATGGCGGTACAGGCCCGGGTTGATGGCGTGGTTGGACGACACCACCGCAAGCGTGTAGCCGTCCGCAGCGGCGGATACGAGTTGCCGCGTGCCGGGAATGCCCGCCGCACCGGGAAGGTTCTCCACGTAGAACGGCTGCCCGAGGTCCTTGCCCATGCCCTCGGCCACCACGCGCGCCACGACGTCGGCGGTGGAGCCCGGGGAATTCGGCACGATCAGGCGCACGGTCTTGGCGGGATATTTGTCCGCAGCGTGCGCGGCGTGTGCGCCGGGCGAGCCGATGACCGGGAATGCGATGGCGGCGACGGCAAGCAGCCGCCCCGCCGCGCGCAGGACGCGCGAGGTATTGGGGAACATCTTTGTCTCCTGTGGATGGCGGCCGGGATCTGTCGCCCGGCTATGGATGCCGCCGCGTCCGCGCTTGCGCGCGGACGCCGGGGTGCGCTGCTAGGGCACGGGCGCGGCGTGGCTTGCCTGCAATTGCCCGAATGTGCGGATCTGCCCCGCCAGCGCGCTCGCGGCCACCGTGTAGGGACTGGCCAGCCAGACCTTCCCCGGCCCAGAGCGGCCGGGGAAGTTGCGATTGATGGCGCTGATGGTGACCTGCTCGCTGGTGGTGGAAGCGCCCGGCCCGCAGTTGGCGCATGAGCCGCAGCCCGGCATGACCAGCGTGGCGCCGGCGGCGGCGAAGGTATCCATGTAGCCGCGCGCTTCGCAGTAGGCCTTCACGCCGAGGGTGCCGAACTGCAGGAACAGCCGGGTGCGCGGCGACACCTTGAGCCCATGCTCCAGGCCCCAGCGCAACACCTCGTGGTAGTAGTCGAAATCCTCCCGCTTGCCTGCGGTGCAGGACCCGCCGTAGGCGATGTCCACCGGCACCGGCTCGTCCAGCGTGTCCGCCGCGATGCCATTGCCAGGATCGCCGGGGCGCGCAACCATGGGCGCGATGACGCCTGCGTCGATGCGGATCACGTCGCGGTAAGTGGCGCCTGCATCGCTGCGCATCCAGTCCTCGATCGCAAAATCGACGCCGCGCCGCGCCTTCAGGAAGGCCACGGTCTTGTCGTCGGGCTCGACGATGCCGGTGAAGCCGCCCAGCTCCGCCACCATATTGGTCAGCGTGGCGCGCTCGTCGATGGACAAGGCCCGCACCGTGCTGCCGGCATATTCGAACACCACGCCGATGGCGCCGCCGGAGCGGATTGCGTCCATCTGCAGCAGGTAGAGCACGATGTCCTTGGCCGTCACGCCCTCGGCCAGCTCGCCCTCGACCTCCACGCGCAGCGTTTCCGGCACCTTGCAGCGCACGTAGCCGGTGACCCAGCTATTGGCGATATCGGTGGCGCCGGCGCCAAACGCCAGGCAGCCGAGCGCGCCGGAATGCGGCGTGTGCGAATCGGTACCCACCACCACCTGCCCCGGCAACGCGTATTGCTCGGCCATCAGCGCATGGCAGATGCCTTCCGAGCCCGGTGTTTCATCCGCAAGCGCGTGATGCGAGCGGACCGGGTAGTCGTGCGCAAAACTGCGATGGCCCTGCATCAGGTTGGCCACCCCTGGCAACAAGCCGTCGCGCACATGTGGGAAGCTCTGGGCCGCCAGCACCAGGTGATCCTGGAACGCGATGATGTGATCCGGCTCATGCAGCTTTGCCGGCTTGCCGAAAGCGCGATGCATCAGGTGCGCGCACATGCCGGTGAAGTAATCGTGCGAGAAGCGCCAGTCCGCCGCCACGAACACGCCCTGGCCGCGCTCAGCGCTCGGCGTGCCAGGGAGCAGATGGCGGGCGATGATCTTTTCCACCAAGGTGCGCGGTGCGGCGTTGCCGGTTGCCTCAGCTGCCTGCGTGCCCTGTGTGCTCCCGCCGGCCGCCGGCCAGTTCGCCGCGCGGCTATAGGCCAGCAGGCCACCGGCGCGGATCACCTGCCGGGTCAGCGCGTCGCGCCCGGTCAGGAACGCCTCGATGGGGATCGCCTCGCCTGCCAGCACCCTGTCGAGCACGGTGAAATCGGTCGTGGTGAGGATGCCGATGTTGTCGCAGTTCTGCTGGTAGATGCGCTCGAAGCTCTCGGCGACGATCAGGCGGATGCCGGCCGAAAGTTCGGCCAGCGGGCTGGACTCGCGCGAGGACCCCTTGCCGTAGCGCTTGCCCGCCACGGTGACCGCGAAGCCGCCGTTGCGGACCGCATCGCGGCCGATCGGCAGCTCAGAGCCGGCCTGAAAGCCCACGTACGGGAACTGCCCCAGGCGCTCGTCATAGGTGAGCATGACCGTGACGGGCGTGATTTCATCGGTGGAGATGTTGTCGCGCAGCGGGCCGGCCTCGGCCAGGGTCATCGGCCTGCCCTCCAGTTGGGCGCGCACGCAGGCGGGGTCTTGCGACAGGTACAGGACGCGGCCGCTGAAGCGGATGGTGTCTTCCATGGTGGGGGTTCTCGTTCTGATGGCCCCACTATATGTTTTGGCGCCGGGCGGGCAAAGTGCGGAGTCGGCATGGCAGGCTTCTCGGTTCGAGACGGCTGGTGCTTGCCGCTATTTGCCACGACTGTCACGCCACTGCGGTCAAGATTGCCGGCAAAGAAATCCCACCAAAGCGGCGGCGCTAGCCGAAAGCTGCTCACGCGACTGGAACACCACCACCAGTTGCCGCGTGGCCCACGCATCCGCCAGGGGCCGCGCGGCCACGTCGAGCGTGTTCAGGTAAAGCTCACCCACCTGACGCGGCACGATGGCGATGCCCAGCCCGACATGCACCATGCGGCACAGTGCGTCCAGGCTGGCCACCCGGATCTTGATCCTGAGCGCTGCCCCCAGGCGCGCGGCCTGATCCGACAACAGCCGGCTCAGCGCGCTTTCATCCCGCAGCGCAACAAACGTCTCGCCCAGCAAGTCCGCGAAGCGCACCGCCGGCGCCGCGGCCAGCGGATGGCCACCCGGCACCAGTACGCAAAGCTGGTCCTCCCGGTAAGGCAACGAGACGAACTGCTCGACGCCCTGGATGGCGTTGCAGATGCCGAAGTCCGCGCTGCGCTCGCCCACCATGCGCAGCACCTCGGGACTGTGCTGCTCCTCCAGCTCGATGCCGACATCGGGATACACACGCCCAAAGGCGGCCAGGTCTTCCGGCAGGAACTGCACGATGGCGCCAAGGTTGCACACCATCCGCACATTGCCGCGTGCGCCGGAGGTGAAGCGCGACAGCTCCGCCCCGAGCGCCTCGATATTGCCGATGATGGCCAGTGCATGGCGCAGCACCGCCTCGCCCACCGGCGTCATCGTGATGCCGCGCGGATGCCGCTCGATCACCGGCAAGCCGATCAGCGCCTCGATCTCGGCAATGCGGCGGCTGACCGCCGACGGCGCAATGAATTCGCGCTCGGCAGCGCGGGCAATGTTCTGTTCCTGGCAAACGGCGACGAACAGCCGCAGCGAGGTCAGGTCGAGTTTTCTGAGCAGGTTGTCCATGGCAGCGATGCTACAACGATCATGCATCGCAGGCGATGCCGGACGACGATCGCGGGCGCGGCGTGGATTTGTGCTCCGCAGCACTACCTCAATGTCACCCCAAACGGAATGACAAGGCCGTGATAAGCATTATTCAGCCCGCCCTGTTGCTACCGCACCCCCGACGGCGCAGAATCCGCGCCCCGGCGTGCACTTCCACGCCTAGAATAAAACCTTGCATTGCCCCACAGATCACCAGCCCAGTCTTGCGTCGTAATCCGCGCCGGTGCCGTACTTCGTGCCCGCGCCCTCATGCACGGAGACCTCGATTGCCGCTGCCCCCGCCCCTCGGTTCCTCCCGTCTCGTTCGCCCGGCTGCCCAGGCCGGACGCGTCAGGTCGCGTCAAGCCGCGTATCTCGCCCGGATGCCGCTGCAGCGGCATCCGCGCATGCTCAAGGAATATCCATGGCTAACTTCAGCCCAACGCGCCGCACTTTCCTGAAAGCCAGCGTCGTGGCCGGGGTGTCGGTGTATATCGCACCGATCGGCGGCAAGGCCTTCGCAGCCCTGTTCGAAGAAAAGATCCTGACCCCGGTCCAGTGGGACCCCAAGACCGGCGCCCCCAGGTTCCGCATCGACGGCATGGCCAAGGTCACCGGCGACAAGGTCTTCGCCCGCGATATCCGCTCGCGCGACATGCCGCACTGGCCCAAGGAACAATCGCATGCCTTCATCCTGCGCACCACCAAAGCGGACCGCAGCTATGCGGGCTTCGACCTGGCGCTGCTGGGCGACGCGCTCAAGCCAGACCGCGTGGTCACCGCTGCCGACCTGGCGCGCGACGGCGTGGCCTTTCCCGCCTTCTACGGCGAGGACATGCTGCTGCCGGAAGGCAAGACGCCTGCCTATCTCGGCCATGCCGTGGCCATCCTGATCTATCACGACTTCGCGCGGTTCCGCTTTGCCAAGGACAAGCTCAAGTTCCACGACGAGATCATCCGCTACGGCGCCGAGACCGGCCCGCTGGAGCGCGATCCGTGGGGCACGTTCCGCTTTGTGCGGGTCGGCGGCGAAACGCCGTTCGACGACGACGTGTTCTCCAGCCTGAAGAACGCGCCGCTGTTCCCCAGCATGATGCGCAAGCACGAGCCGGTCTGGCCGGATGGCAAGGACCACGGCCAGCTTGGTGAGCAAGGCATGTTCCATGCCGGCCAGATCCGCCAGCAGCTGGACCAGCCGCCGGCCGACTGGCTGGTGCTGGAGCGTGAGTACAACACGCAGTCCATCGACACCGCCGCGCTGGAGCCGGACAACGCCAACTGCTGGTACGACGCCAGCACCCAGGCGCTGCACATGGTGGTGCCGACCCAGTCGCCCGTCGAAGTCGGCGACAGCACGGCGGAGATGATGGCCAAGGCCAAGGGCGCGTTCCCGGTCAGGCAGGTGTTCGTCCATCCCTGCTACACCGTGGGCTACGGCTCCAAGGATCACTACAACTTCCCCTTCTACGGCTTGGTGGCGGCGCTCTACGCCGACGGCAAGCCGGTGCGGCTGGCCAACGACCGCTATGAGCAGTTCCAGACCTCGATCAAGCGCCACGCCTTCAAGATGCGCTACCGCATCGCGGTGGACAAGAACACCGGGCTGTTCCAGTCGTTCCAGGGCGACTTCGAGGCCAACGGCGGCGGCCGCGCCAACTTCTCGCCGTCCGTGGCAATGGTGGGCGCCACCGCGGCGCAGTCGATCTATTACTTCCCGAAGAACGACCTGACCGCGGTGGCGATCGCCTCGCGCGCCATCGATGCCGGCTCGGCACGCGGCTACGGCACGCTGCAGAGCATGGCGGCGACCGAGATGATGGTCGACGAGTTCGCCGAGCAGTTGAAGCTCGACCCGATCGAGTTCCGCCTGAAAAACGCGCTGCGCTCTGGCATGAAGAACACGCAGGGCGCGATCCCTGCCGGCGCGATTCGCGTGGATGAGGTGCTGCAGGCGGCCAAGGCCCATCCGCTGTGGACCAACCGCGCGAAGCGGAAAGCGGATTTTGAAGCCAGCCATCCCGGCCGGCGCTACGGCGTGGGTTTTGCCTGCGTGCAGAAGGACTTCGGCACCGGCGCCGAGGCGTCGTTCGCCAAGGTGGAGATGCGCGCGGACGGCACCATCGCGCTGCATCACTGCGGTGCGGAGATCGGCACCGGCATGTCCACCTCGCAAGCGGTAGCCGTGACACGCTGGCTGGGCAAGCCCGCCACCGAGGTGCGCGTGGCGGTCACCGACTGGCCCGACCTGCCCGTCACCGCCACCGGCGATCCGTACATCATGAGCCAGGCCGACCAGGACAAGCTGTCGGCCAACCCGCGCTGGTCGCCGGCGTATGCGTCGCCATCGAGTGCGACCAACTCGGCCTACTACTTCACCCACAGCACCCGTGAAGCCGCCCGCGTGGTCTTCATGCACGGGCTGTGGCCGGCGGCCATGGCAATCTGGAGCCAAGGCTTTGGCGGCGGCCAGGCGGCCTCGCTGGTGGTGCGCGTGGAAGACGCGCGCTGGGTCCAAGGCAGGCTCACCGCCGGCGGCCTGCAAGCCCTGCCCTACGAGCAACTGGCCAGGAAGGCGCACGAGCTCGGCCTGGTCACGGGCGCCACGGTGCACGTGTTCAACCGCTGGCAATGGACCGAAGCCGACTTCGACGTCAACGGCACGGCCACCCGGCTGCCCATCGACGGGCTGTCGGTGCGCTACGGCGACGGCGCCGACGCCGCGCGCAAGGCGCGCATGACCACCAGCGGCGGCTACCAGGTGCTGGACCGCAAGAAGGTCTACATCGCGCCGACCMAGCGCAACAACGCCAGCGTGACCTACTACAGCGCGGTGGGCACGCTGGTTGAGCTGTCCGTGCATGCGGCCACCGGCAAGGTGGAAATCCTCAGCCATCACTCCATCATGGAATGCGGCTCGCAATTGTTGCCGGAGCTGGTGTCCGGGCAGTTGCAGGGCGGCATCGCCATGGGCATCGGCCATGCGCTGCACGAGTTCCTGCCGCTGTATGAGGACGGGCCCGGCAACGGCACCTGGAACTTCAACCGCTACCCGTTGCCGCGCGCCAGCGACGTGGCCGTGTGGACGCAAACCGCGACGGTCCTGCCGCCCGTATCCGAAACCGATCCGCCCAAGGGCATCGCCGAAGTGGTGATGATTCCGGTGGTAGGTGCCATCGTCAACGGCATCGCGCATGCCATCGGCCATCGCTTCACCGCCTTGCCCGTCAGCGCCGAAAAGATTCAGGAGATCCTGGCATGAGCCTCGCCACCCAACCGCTTTCCCTCAATATCAACGGCAAGGACGTTGGCCCCATCGATGTGCCGGAAGGCCTGATGATGATCGACTTCCTGCACGAGTACCTTGCGCTCACCGGGTCGCGCCTGGGCTGCGGCCAGGGTATCTGCCACGCCTGCGTGGTGATCCACGACAAGGCCGACGGCACCAGCGAGGAAGTGCGCGCCTGCATCACCGGCGCGCATTACTTCCAGGGCAAGAAAGTGCGCACGGTGGAGGGCCACGCCAAGCGCAACGACAAGGGCGAGGTGGTGGAACTGTCGCTCGTGCAGCAAAAGTTCCTGGAGCACTTCAGTTTCCAGTGCGGCTACTGTACGCCCGGCTTCGTCAACGGCGCGACCATCCTGGTGGAGCGCCTGAAGCGCCAGCCGGTGGCCAGAGGCAAGGTGGATGAGACCATCACCGCGGCGCTCAACGACCATATCTGCCGCTGCACCGGCTATGTGCGCTACTTCGAAGCCGTGAAGGACGTGGTGGTCAACACCCCGGGCCTGGTAAAGGAAGACAAGTGATGATGAGCCAGATGATGAGCCAGCCMAACTTCCTCCGACACGCGCGCACCACGCTGGCAACGCTGGCCACGCTGGGCGCGGCCCTGGTGGCTGGCTGCGGCGACCACGCCGCCCCGATCGACGCTGCCGCCGACCAGCAACCCGCCACCCGGCTTTCTGCCGCCGACCAGATCGCGCGCGGGCGCTACCTGGTGCGCGCCGCCGATTGCGCCGCCTGCCATACCAGCGCGCAGGGCGCGCCGTTTGCCGGCGGGGTGGAACTGGCCTCGCCGTTCGGCACCTTCTACGGCACCAACATCACACCGGACAAGGACCACGGCATCGGCAAATGGAGCGCCGACGATTTCTACAAAGCGCTGCATGATGGGGTCACGCCAGACAAGCACCTCTACCCGGCCATGCCGTATACGTCGTACCGCGGCCTGTCGCGTGGCGACACCGATGCGATGTACGCCTACCTGATGCAGGTGAAGCCAGCCGCCGTGGCCAACCGGCCGCACGACCTCAGCTTCCCGTACAACATGCGCGTGGCGCTGGTYGGCTGGAACCTGCTGTTCCTGAAAGACCAGCTGCCCGATGCCTCCACCGGCCAGACCCCGGCCTGGCAGCGCGGCCGCTACCTGTCCAACGCACTAGGCCACTGCGCCGAATGCCACACGCCGCGCGCCATGTTCGGCCGCCTGGACGCGGCCAGGCCATTAGCCGGCGCCGCGCTCGGCCGCGTGGCCGCGCCGGACATCACGCCGGCGGGCCTGGCCGCGCGCGGCTGGACGGGGGCCGACCTGCAGACCTTCTTCGCCACCGGCATGGCGCCACAGGGCTCGGCTTACGGCGAGATGTTCCCCGTGGTCCATCTCAGCAGCCAGTACCTGAACAAAGCCGACCTCGCCGCCATGTCCACCTACCTGCTGGGCGACCAGCCACCGCGGCCCCAGCCAGTGAAGCCGGCCAGCGCGGACGCAGCGCGGCTCAAGCCTGGCCGCCAGCAATACCTGGCCGTGTGCGCCGGCTGCCATGGCCGCGAGGGCGAAGGCAAGCCGCATGTGGCGGTGGCCATGCTGGGCAACTCCACCGTGCGCAACGCCGATCCGCACAACCTGATCGTGTCCATGCTCGACGGCATCGAAGCGCAGAAATTCCCCGGGCTGGAGAGCATGCAGGATATGCCGGGCTTTGCCTCGCGCCTGAGCGACGCGGAACTGGCCGACCTGGCCAACTACCTGCGGGCAAGCTATGGCGGACAGCCCGGCGACGTGAGCGCGGACAAGGTGAAGGCGCTGCGCGCGCAGGCGGGCAAGGGACACTGAGGCAGCGCGCCGTTCTGCATGCTCCTGCGCAAGCAAAGGGCTTGGCGACGCATCCAGATATTCCGTTCAACCGAGCGCGCGCGCGATGGGCGCGCGGCCCGCTCGACGCGGACCAGCGCGCAAGAATGCGGATAGGCGCTCAAGCGCCGTCGAGGAAAGGATTGCGCTGGCCAAGGCGCGTTCCGAGCGCATCGGGAGCCAGGCTCATGGTGGCGGGGTCCATTGCCGGATTGGGGCTGCGGGCCAGCGTCGGGTCGGCTGGTGCGCTCGCCATGCCAGCCTGCGCCGGCTGTCCGGCACCCTGCGCATAGGCATCGCGTGCGGCTGGCAGCGCCTCCTGGGCCGACGGCGCTGCCGCCGGCATGGCTTGCATTGGCTGGGCGGATGGCACCGACTGGATGGATTGCATCGGCTGGGCGGATTGCATTGGCTGGGCGGATTGCATCGGCTGGGTCGGCTGAATGGGCTGGGCCTGCTGCGCGAATAGCGGGTAGGACGCGATCATTGCGCTAGCCACCAACAGGGATTTCGCCAGATGTTGCTTCATTCGTGTACCTCCAAAAAACGCCTTCAGGCATGGGAAGGACCACTGTAGCGCCGAGGCACCTGACATTCTGTTCGATTTTGCAACAGTCATTTACCAGCCTTGCCATCGACGCCAAGGCCCGTTAAGTGCGCGCGCGCTCGATCGTTGTGCTGCCGCCAGAGGGCTGGGACGGCTGGACCGATACCGCCTGCGGTATAGTCTGCGCGTTCAATTTCGGCGGAGAGATAGCATGGCTGAGGCAAAGGTGCGGGTGTCGCACATTGCTGTTCCTGGCAACCTGAGTGTTTTGAAACTCAAATCGTATCTCCGGAC
>NZ_JBFTSF010000169.1:0-13727 GCF_056399905.1 Cupriavidus sp. 01L46 | reverse complement strand
CAGCACCACCGTGTCGCCGTTGCGCACCAGCGCATTGACCACCTGACCGCTCTTGAGCCGCACCTGGACGTTATTGCCCACTGCGGCCTCGGCCATGACCTTGCCTTCGCTGCTGAGCTGGAACGAATCGCCTTCCACCAGCACCGTCACGTTCTGGCCCTGGCGTACGGCAATGGCTTTCTTCAGCAGATCCATCCGCATCGGGGAACCCGCCGCGATGCGGTTGGCCGCCACCGCGCCGCTCACCTGAGCGGGATCCGTCACCACCGCGCGCGGCAGCGACGCCAGGTCGCCCTGGCGGACTTCCATGTCGGCCGCATCGATGGCCTCGCCGGGCATCAGGTTGCGCCCGGCCACATAGTAGTCGGCCACCACCGACACGCGCGCTTGCACGTAGCGGGTCCAGGGACGTTCGCCGGCGCAGCGCACGCCGACCGAGACCCGGCCCCAGGGGGACGCGCCCGGCGGCAGGAACGGCTCGGGCAACGGGCAATCCGGCGCGCGCCCGCCCGAGGGCGGCACCACCTGGATGGTGGCCTTGCCGGGCAGGCCGGCAGTCTGGCGCTCAAGGAATTGTTCGACCGCGGCGCGCACCGGGTCTTCGGGATACGGCGAGGGCGGCGCCGCGCCGGCGCTGCCGGCCAGCGTGCCGCCAGCGGCCAGCACGCAGAGCAGGGCGCGCGCCGCGGTGGCGCGGAAACGAGGGTTCATGTGTACATCCAGGCAAGGAAACGACGCGGGCCGCACCGCGAAAGCGGGTGCCGCGTGCGTGTCAACGGGTCCTATTGTAGGCAGCCCCGCGTTCTTGCTCGAGTCGAAATGCGCGGTTTTCTTTGCCCTATTCGTGCGATTGGCATGACGGGGCCGCCCCTAAGATGGCACACCTGAAGAAGGTCGACCTTCGTTGCTCTCCCCCTCCAGCGAGACACAGACATGATTGACAGACTCGATGCGGCGTTGCGCTTCCAACAAGAAGCGCTGAGCTTGCGGACCCAGCGGCAATCGGTGATTGCCTCCAATATCGCCCACGCCGACACACCCGGCTACAAGGCGCGCGACTTCGATTTCTCCAGCACGCTGGCGCAAAGCGTCGAGCGCGGAAAGCAAGCCGAAGGCGTGTCGCTGTCCACCACCTCGGTGCGCCACTTGCCGGGCGTGACGTCTGCGTTTGCCGACAAGATGCAACTCGACTACCGCATCCCGATGCAGTCGAGCATCGATGGCAATACCGTCGAGATGGACACCGAGCGCGTGGCCTTTGCCGACAATGCGGTGCACTTCGAGTCCGGGCTGACCGTGATGAGCGCCAAGATCAAGACCATGCTGTCGGCCATCCAGCAGTGAGCACGCCATGCCAGCAATGAACATCTTCGAAGTCGCCGGTTCGGCCATGGCCGCGCAGTCGCAACGCATGAACGTGACCGCGTCCAACCTGGCCAATGCGGACAGTGCGGTCGGCCCTAACGGCCAGCCCTACCGCGCCAAGCAAGTGGTGTTCGGCCTTGCTGCCACGCCGGGCCAGAACGACGTGGGCGGCGTGCAGGTGGAGGGCGTGATGGAGGATCCGTCGCCCCCGCGCATGGTGCACAACCCCACGCATCCGCTCGCCAATGCCGACGGCTACGTCACGATGCCAAACGTCAACCCGGTGGAGGAGATGGTCAACATGATCTCGGCCTCGCGTTCCTACCAGGCCAACGTGGAAGTCCTCAACACCGCCAAGAACATGATGCTCAAGACGCTGACCATCGGTCAGTAAAACCGGGATACGCAATGACCACGACCTCTTCCACAAGCAGCAGCACCAGCGCTGCCGGGATCGCCAATACCCTGCAAAGCGGCAGCGCCTCCGCCGCCGACCTGCAGAACAGCTTCCTGACGATGCTGGTCACGCAGATGAACAACCAGGATCCGCTCAACCCGATGGACAACTCGCAGCTGACCTCGCAGCTCGCGCAGATCAGCCAGGTGAGCGGCATGCAGACCTTGAACACCACGCTGAACTCGCTGCTGTCGCAAGTCAGCGCGAGCCGCGCAATGGATTCGGCGGCGCTGATTGGCCACACCGTGATGGTGCCGGGCAATGCCACCACGGTGGCCAGCGGCGTGCCGGGCCAGATCGGCGTGGACCTGCCGGCGACCGCCGACGCGGTCACGGTCAGCGTGCTCGACAAGGACGGCAACGTGGTGCGCACCATCGACATGAAGGGCCAGACCGCCGGCGTGCACGACATCGCCTGGGACGGCAAGAACGACGCAGGCGTGGCGGTTGCCGACGGCGACTACAGCTTCAAGGTCGCCGCCACCGCCAACGGCAAGAGTGTCGCGCCGGTCGCGCTGGTCTACGGCAAGGTCAACAGCATCAGTGGCGACTCCACGGGCGTGCTGGTCGACATCGGCGGCGGCCGCACCGCGCCGGTCGACGGCGTTCGCCGCATTCTTTAATCACGTGGCCACGCGCGAGACGCGCCGGCAGGATGTCAGGTAACTAGGAGAAAATCATGGGTTTCGGTCAAGGGGTAAGCGGCATCAATGCCGCCGCATCGAATCTGGACGTCATCGGCAACAACATCGCCAACGCCAACACGGTCGGCTACAAGCAATCGACCGCGCAGTTCGCCGACGTGTACGCCGGCACCAAGATCGGCTTGGGCACGACCGTGAATTCGGTGGTGCAGTCGTTCAACCAGGGCAATATCGAATCGAGCGGCAGTGCGCTCGATGTAGCCATTACCAATGGCAACGGCTTCTTCCGCCTGACCGATTCCTCGGGCTCGGTCTTCTACTCGCGCAATGGCCAGTTCCAGCGCCAGCAGGACGGCAGCATCACCAACGCGCAAGGCCTGAAACTGACCGGCTACCCGGCTGGCACGACCGGCGGCGGCGCTGTGCAGCCGCAGCCGCTGGTGGTGCCGAACACCACGATGGCCGCCAAGGCGACCACCACCCTCGGCATCTCCTTCAACCTGAACTCCGGCAGCACCGTACCGACCACGCCGTTCGCCAGCACGCCGGCCGCGCTGCCGACGTCGAGCATGTACAACTACAGCTCCGGCGTCACTGTCTATGACTCGCTGGGCAACGCCAAGCAGCTCACCGCGTACTTCTCCACGGGCACGCCCGGCGCGGGCACGTTCCCGGCAGCGGGTGGCGGCGGCACCGACTGGACGATGAACCTGACCGATGCGGCGGGCAATGTGGTTGGCGCGCCGGTCACGCTCAAGTTCGACTCGAAGGGCACACTGCAGTCGCCGGCCGCCGGCGCTACCACCGCCATCAACATTGCCGCCGCCAACGGCGCGGCACCCCTGGCCATCGCGATGGACCTGACCGGCACGACGCAGTTCGCCGGCGCCAACGACACCAAGCCGCCTGTGCAGAACGGCTATACCGCGGGCAGCCTGCTGGGCTTCGCGATCCAGCCGGATGGCACCATCCTTGGCAGCTATTCGAATCAGCAGACGCAGGCGCTGGGCCAGGTCGTGATGGCCGGCTTTGGCAACGTGCAGGGCCTCAAGCCGGAGGGCAACAATGTGTGGTCCGCGACCGGCGCATCGGGCCAGGCCGTGGTCGGCGCGGCCGGCGGAAGCCTTGGCACGCTCAAGTCCAATGCGGTGGAGGCATCCAACGTGGACCTGTCCGGCCAGCTGGTCAGCCTGATCGTGGCGCAGCGCAACTACCAGGCCAACGCGCAGACCATCAAGGCGCAGGACACCGTCATGCAGACGCTGGTCAATCTGTAATGCGCAGCGTTGGCAAGACGAGCCGCACGGACAGGAACTAAAGGGACGCCATGGACCGCATGATCTATACCGCCCTGTCGGGGGCCAAGCAGACGCTCGACCAGCAGGCCGCGGTGTCCAACAACCTGGCCAATACTTCCACGCCGGGCTTCCGCGCGCAGGTCAACATGTTCCGCGCGGTGCCGGTGGTGGGGCAAGCCTCGCCAACGCGCGCATTCACGCTGGCGTCCACGCCTGGCGCCGACTTCAAGGCCGGCCCGCTGACCTACACGGAGCGCCCGCTGGACGTGGCGCTGCAGGGCAACGGCTGGCTGACGGTGCAGGCACCGGACGGCACGGAAGCCTACACCCGCGCCGGTTCGCTGCAGGTGTCGGCGGACGGGCAGCTGGTTACCAGTACCGGCTTGCAGGTGATGGGCGATGGCGGCCCGATTGCGGTGCCGCCTGGCGCGCAGGTCACCATCGGCAGCGATGGCACGATCACCGCGCGCGGCCCTGGCGAGACCTCCGCGGGCCTGGCCCAGGTGGGCAAGCTGCGGCTGGTGAATCCACCGCCCGATTCGATCGCCCGAGGCGACGATGGCCTCTTCCGGCTGCGCCCCGGCGCGCAGCCGCTGCAGGTTGACGCCAATATCCGCGTGATTTCCGGCGCGATCGAAGGCAGTAACGTCAACCCGGTCGAGGCGATGGTCGACATGATCGCCAACGCCCGCCGCTTCGAAATGCAGATGAAGATGATCCAGGGCGCTGACACCAACGATCAGCGCGCTAATCAACTGCTCTCGAATAACTGAACTTTGAATTGATGTGCTGCCGCGGCTCGCGGCAGCCTTGTGAGGACAAACATGATCCGCTCTCTCTGGATTGCCAAGACCGGCCTCGATGCGCAGCAGACGCAGATGGACGTGATCTCGAACAACCTGGCCAACGTCTCCACCAACGGCTTCAAGCGTGGGCGTGCCGTGTTCGAGGAACTGATGTACCAGACCGTGCGCCAGCCCGGCGCATTGTCTTCGGACCAGACCACGCTGCCGTCCGGCCTGCAGCTGGGCACCGGCGTGCGCCCCGTGGCTACCGAGCGGATCCATACCCAGGGCAATCCGCAGCAGACCGGCAACAGCAAGGACGTGGCCGTGATCGGCCAGGGCTTCTTCCAGGTCACGATGCCCGACGGCACCACCGCCTACACGCGCGATGGCTCGTTCCAGACCGACCAGAACGGCCAGCTGGTGACGTCCAGCGGCTTCGTGATCCAGCCCGCCATCACCCTGCCGGCCAACTACACGGCGCTGACGGTTGCACGCGACGGCGTGGTCTCCGTGACCCAGCCCGGTTCGAGCGCCAACGTGCAGGTCGGCCAGCTGCAACTGGCTACCTTCGCGAACCCGGCCGGCCTGGAGAGCCTTGGCGAGAACCTGTACGTGCAGACCGATGCGTCGGGCGCGCCGAACACCACGGTGCCTGGCCTGAACGGCTCCGGCACGCTCCAGCAGAACTACGTCGAAGCGTCCAACGTGAACGTGGTCGAAGAGCTGGTGAGCATGATCCAGACCCAGCGCGCCTACGAAATCAACAGCAAGGCCGTGYAGACCTCCGACCAGATGCTGCAGCGCCTCACCCAGCTGGGATGATCATGATTGCCTCGCTGACTCGCCTGGGCGCGCTTGCCCTCTGCTGCTTCGCGACAGGTTGCGCGATGATGCCGCGCGAGCCGCTGGTCCAGCTGCCGACCTCCGCGCGGGCAGAGCCGCGCGCGCTGGCGCCGGCGAGCGGATCGATCTACCAGTCGTCGTACGCGGGCAATCCGCTGTTCGAKGATCGCCGGCCGCGCAACGTGGGCGACATCCTCACCATCGTGATCAGCGAGAACGTCAACGCCAGCAAGAACTCCGGCACCAATGCCAGCCGCACGTCCAACAGCGCGCTGGCCTTCGATGCCGTGCCCAGGGCGCTTGGCGGGCTGTTCAGCAGCGCTCAGAACGCAACCATGAGCGGCGCCAATGCGCTCAAGGCCAGCGGCGGCGCCAGCGCCACCAACACGTTCAATGGCACCATCACCGTGACCGTGCTGGAAGTGCTGGCCAACGGCAACCTCATCGTCTCCGGCGAAAAGCAGATGGCCATCAACCAGGGCGCGGAATACATCCGCTTCTCCGGGGTGGTCAACCCGCGCACGATCACCGGCGACAACGCGGTGCCGTCCACGCAGGTGGCCGATGCGCGCATCGAGTACACCGCCAAGGGCTATATCGACGAAACGCAGAACATGGGCTGGCTGCAGCGTTTCTTCCTCAATGTTTCACCGTATTGATCACTGACCGCGTCATGTCCCTGTCTTCGTTCCCCGCCTCGCGCAGCCGCATCGTCCGCGCTCTCTTCCTGGCGCTGACGCTGGGCCTGCTAGCAGGCGCGTCGCACGCGGAACGGCTGAAGAACCTGGCTAACTTCCAGGGCGTGCGCGACAACCCGCTGGTGGGCTACGGCCTCGTGGTGGGGCTGGATAACACCGGCGACCAGACCATGCAGACGCCGTTCACCACGCAGAGCCTGACCAACATGCTCTCGCAGCTCGGCATCACTCTGCCGGCCGGCAAGAACATGCAGCTCAAGAACGTGGCGGCGGTGATGGTCACTGCCACGCTGCCGCCGTTCGCTCGGCCCGGCAGCCAGCTCGACGTGGTGGTGTCGTCGATGGGCAATGCCAAGAGCCTGCGTGGCGGCACCTTGCTGATGACGCCCCTCAAGGGGGCCGACGGCCAGGTCTACGCGATCGCGCAGGGCAATATGCTGGTGGGCGGTGCGGGCGCGTCGGCCAACGGCAGCAAGGTGCAGGTCAATCAGCTGGCGGTGGGCCGCATTGCCAATGGCGGCATCGTGGAGCGCGCCGTGCCGGCGTTCCAGCCCGAAGGCGGCATCCTGAACCTGGAGCTGCGCGAAACCGATTACGGCACGGCCGAGCGCGTTGTCGAGGCGATCAATCGCGCGATGGGTGGCGGCGTAGCCAGCGCGCTGGACGGCAGGGTGGTGCAGGTGCGCACGCCTGCGGCCCCGAGCGCGCGGGTGGGCTTCATGGCCCGCATCGAGAACATCGAGGTCACGCGCGCCAAGGCCGCCGCCAAGGTCATCCTCAATGCGCGCACCGGCTCGATCGTGATGAACCAGGCCGTGACGGTGGACGACTGCGCGGTGGCGCATGGCAATCTGTCGGTGGTGATCAACACCCAGCCGGTGATCAGCCAGCCGGCGCCGTTCAGTGGCGGGCAGACGGTGGTGGCGCCGGTTTCGCAGATCAACATGAAGCAAGAGGGCGGCGCGCTGCAGATGGTCAAGGCCGGCGCCTCGCTGGCCGCGGTGGTCAAGGGCCTGAACGCGCTGGGCGCGACGCCGGCCGACCTGCAGACCATCCTTGAAGCCATGCGTGCCGCGGGTGCGCTGCGCGCGGACCTCGAGATCATCTGATCATGTCAGCTAGCCGCGTGGCCGCACAGGCCGAACTCTCGCAACGCTTCGCCCTGGATACGCAAGGCTTTGAAGGCCTCAAGCAAAGCGCCCGTACCGGAGCCACCCCGGAGACGCTGCGCACCGCCGCGCGCCAGTTCGAGGCGGTGTTCACGCAGATGGTGCTCAAGAGCATGCGCGACGCCACGCCGCAGGATGGCCTGTTCGACAACGAGCAGACCAAGCTGTACATGTCGATGATGGACCAGCAGCTGTCTCAGCAGATGTCCACGCGCGGCATCGGCCTGGCCGACGTGATGGTGCGCCAGCTCGCGCGCGCCAGCGGCGCGGGCCTGCCGCCCGAGCTCGCCGGCGCGGCCGCCAAGCAGGCGGCCGTGCAGGCGGGCATGGACGACGCGGCCCCCGGCCTTGCGCGCACGCTGGACATGCGCAACGGCGACGCGGACGCGCCGCGTGCGGGCAGCGTGGTGGCCGGCACCAGCTGGAACCCCACCGCGGGCCTGCGCCAGTACCAGTCGCAAGACACCGGTGCCTGGCAGGGCGGCAATGCCGTGTTGCCGGAAGACACACCGGCCCACATCAGCGCCTTCGTTTCCCGCATGGCGGGGCCGGCGCAATCCGCGGCGCGCGCCACCGGCGTGCCGGCCAAGCTGATCCTGGGCCAGGCGGCGCTCGAATCCGGCTGGGGCCGGCGCGAGATTGCCTACCCCGACGGCAGCACCACCTTCAATGTCTTCGGCATCAAGGCGGGCGCCAACTGGAAGGGCCAGGTCGCGGAAATTACCACCACCGAATATGTCGACGGCCAGCCGCAGAAGGTGCGCGCGCGCTTCCGTGCCTACGGCTCGTACGACGAAGCCTTTGCCGACTACGGGCGCTTGCTGAGCAACAACCCGCGCTACGCCGAGGTATTGGCGGCGGCCACGCCGGACGACGCGGCGCGGGGCCTGCAGCGGGCCGGCTACGCCACGGATCCGGCTTACGGCGAAAAGCTGGTCCGCATCATGCGGAAAGTGCCTGTCTGAGCGCATGCCGCGCCCTGGCCGGGCGCACGCCGACCGGACGCAAATTGTCGGCGCCGCGCACTAAAGTCTCCTTGTACTTCTGCCGTTACTTACATCATTCACCGCCGTCCATGTCCGGCAGCGGCGAACCGGCATCGAAGGCTCCGCGAGCAGCGGCCACGGTGCACGGATCGCCCGGTTGGGCACACGGCAGCCACCAGATGCGGGGTTAGAGCATGTCTCTCTTCAATATCGGACTTTCCGGCCTGAACACGGCGCAGAACGCGTTGACGACGGTTGGCCACAATATCAGCAATGCCACCACGGCAGGCTATACGCGGCAGAACACCATCATTGCGTCCGCGGGTGGCCAGTACACCAGCAGCGGCTTTTACGGGCAGGGCTCCAACACGACCACGGTGGTTCGCGTCTATGATGAATTCCTGACGGGTCAGCTGCGCAACGCCCAGTCCGCCAGCGCCCAACTCTCGACGTACTCCGCCCAGATCGGCCAGATCGACAACCTGCTGGCCGACCAGAAGGGCGGCATCGCGCCGCTGATGCAGAAGTTCTTCGCCGCCGTGCAAGGGGTGTCGGACACGCCGGCGGATCCGGCCGCGCGCCAGAACATGAT
Organism: Cupriavidus sp. 01L46; assembly: GCF_056399905.1. NCBI lineage: Bacteria > Pseudomonadati > Pseudomonadota > Betaproteobacteria > Burkholderiales > Burkholderiaceae > Cupriavidus > Cupriavidus sp. 01L46. Next base: position 4,887 of record NZ_JBFTSF010000169.1, on the reverse strand, counting down.
CAATGCCGGGCAATCGCTCACCGGGCAGATGCGCGCCGCCAATTCCTACTTCCAGCAATTGCGTGACGGCGTCAATACCCAGGTGCAGAGCTCGGTAACGCAGATCAACGCCTACTCCCAGCAGCTTGCCAAGCTCAACGACCAGATCACGCGGGCTACCGCTGCCGGCGGCGGCCAGCCGCCCAATGACCTGCTCGACCAGCGCGACCAGCTGGTCTCGCAGCTGACCCAGCTGGTCGGCGTCAAGGTGGTGCCGCAGGACAACACATATAACGTGTTCGTCGGCAACGGCCAGCCCCTGGTGATGGGTTCGAACTCCTATGACCTGAAGGCGGTGCAATCGTCGGCCGATCCCTCGCGTACCACGATCGCCTACACGCAGGCCAACGGCAACGTGACCGAGATGGACGAGAGCACCCTCACCGGGGGCTCCGTCGGCGGYTTGCTCAAGTTCCGCACCGAGTCGCTGGATCCCGCGCAGAACGCCATCGGGCGGCTGTCGGTGACGCTGGCCCAGACCTTCAACGACCAGCATAAGCTCGGCGTGGACCTGACCGGCCAGATCGGCGGCAACCTGTTCAAGCTCGGCACGCCCGTCACGCTGCCCAAGAGCTCGAATACCGGCACCTCGCTGGTATCGGCCAGCATCAGCAACACGTCGCAACTGACCACCAGCGATTACACGCTGACCTACGACGGCACCAACTACTCGCTCACGCGCATGTCCGACAACAAGGTCGTGGCTACGCAGGCGGGTGCTACCGCCACCTATCCGCTGACGCTGTCGGCGGACGGCGTGGACGTCAAKATCCCGACGGCGATGTCGGCCAATGATTCCTACCAGATCCAGCCGACCCGCAATGTGGCCGCAGGCATGGACATGGCCATTACCGATCCCGCCAAGATTGCCGCCGCGGGCCCGCTGCGCGTCAGTGCAGGCACCACCAACACCGGTACCGGCACGGTCAAGGTCAGCAATGTCGCGCAAGGCTTCAGCCTGCCCGCTACCACGATCACGGCCAAGTACAACGGCGCCAATTACGTCTTTACCGATGCGACTGGTGCACCGGTCGTGCCCACCAGCGGCCCGACCCCCAGCGGCACTGCCACGCAATACTCGTTCAACGGTGTCACGGTCAGCTTCGACGGCACGCCCAAGACCGGCGACACCTTCACGCTGGCGCCCAACCTGAGCGGCGTATCCGACAACGGCAACGCGCTCACGCTGGCCAAGCTGCAAACTACCAAGACCATCGGCGGCGTGTCGAGCTATAACGACGCCTTCGCGCAGCTGGTCAACGACGTCGGCAGCCGCGCCAAGTCGGTGCAGATCGCGTCGACGTCGCAGGACAGCGTCACTACCCAGGTGCAAACGGCGCAGCAAGCCGTCTCGGGCGTGAACATGGATGAGGAAACGGTCTCCATGCTGCGTTTCCAGCAGCTCTACCAGGCCAACGCCAAGGTCATCCAGACTGCCACCACGCTGTTCGACACCATCATCGGTATCGGCCGCTGATCGCTTCTGAAGACCCGGATCTCCTAAAGGAACAGACATGCGCGTTGCAAGCTCCACGCTCTACCAGCTCGGCCTGRCCTCGATGAACAGCCAGCAAGGCTCGTTGCTGCATGTGCAGCAACAGCTCGGCACCGGCCGCCGTATCCTGACCCCGTCCGACGACCCGGTGGGCGCGACCCGGGCGCTGGTGGTCTCACAATCCAGCTCGGTCAACGACCAGTACGCCACGTCCCGCAAACAGGCCAACACCAACCTGTCCATGGAGCTGAGCTCGCTCAACAGCGTCGTCACCACCGTCCAGAACATCCAGACGCTGGTGGTGCAAGCCGGTAACGGCACCATGAGCGCCGCCGACCGCGCCTCGGTCGCCTCGTCGCTGCAGGACTCATACAACCAGCTGCTCGGCCTGTCCAACGCCGACGACGGCAACGGCCAGTTCCTGTTCGCGGGTTACCAGTCGTCCACGCCGCCGTTCGCGAAGAACGGCAGCGGCGCGGTGGTCTATGGCGGCGATACCGGCCAGCAACTGCTGCAGGTCGACGTTGCCCGCCAGATGCCCACCAACGACAACGGCAACGCGATCTTCATGAGCGTGCAGTCCACCGCCACCTACGTTGCCTCCTCGCCCACCACCAATACGGGTACCGGCGAGTTCAGCGCGATCTCGGTGACGGATCCGACCAACGCGTTGTACGGCCACAGCCTCTCGCTCAATTTCGCCACCGATGCCGTCACCGGCAAGATGCAGTACCAGGTAATGGACCAGAGCGCCGCGCCGCCGGCCGCCGTGGGCGCCCCGGTGAACTATGTCGACGGCGCCGGCATCTCGGTCGGCGGGCTCTCGCTGTCGATCAAGGGCACGCCCAAGGATGGCGATGTCGTCAACCTGCAACCCGCGAAGCAAGCCGGCACCGACATCTTTGCCAACCTGCAAAGCGTCATCAATGCCCTGAAGCAACCGATCGTCACCGACACCGACCGCGCCACCCTGGCCAACGCGCTGGCCACGGCAAACCGGCAGATGGCCAACTCGCTGGACAACGTCAGCACGGTGCAGACCTCGGTCGGCTCGCGCATGAATGAGCTCGATGCGCTCGACACTATCGGCACCAACCGCGGGTTGAACTACAGCCAGACGCTGTCGGGCTTGCAGGACCTGGACTACTACTCGGCCATGACCGAGTACTACCAGCGCCAGACTTCGTTGCAGGCGGCGCAGCAGTCGTTCATGCAGATCCAGGGGATGAATCTGTTCAAGTACCTGGGGTAAGCGCGGGATTTCAGCGGCTGGTGAGTTGTTAGGAAACAATAAAGGTCATCGCGTCAGCGCAACAAAACCCGAAACTGTAAATCGCCCCAAGAGCCTTGTACCATAAGGTTCTTGGGGCTTTATTGCTTGGGACCCTCTGATGCCTCGGTATCGTGCTCAGCACTGAAGCGTTTGCGCTTGTAAGAGGTCCCGTTTCTGAGGCGTAGCCGCACAGCCTGTGCAGCGCCAGCGCGATTGCGCCCGTCCATCTCCCGAACGCATATTTTGAGCTGAGCACCCGTATTCTTCGAATACCCCCGAGTTTGCCGGCTGCCGAGTCAAAGGCGGAAAACGCTCGCGAGGGGTCTCCCGCCAACTCCAGCCCGTCGCCTTTGCACATCTGATACCCAGGGTACCGTCAGTCCCCCGGCCGCCCATCGCTCTACCCGAGCGAGGAACAGGTTCCACCCCACCCTCGGACCCAGCGTAGGGCACTCGCGCCGGTTCTTGCCGCCGGCCTAAAGTTACCCACTCGGTTGCCGTAGTTAGCTCTGTGGTACCTAAGACCGGCCGATGCCGTGGTCTCAGGCACCGCGATAATGCCGTACTCAGACCGACTCACCCAGGTAACTTCACTCTCTTCGGTATGACCGCATCCTCGCTCCGCACCCGCATCGCACTGATCATGTCCGCCACGGTTGTCGGCGCTCTCGCACTCTCGGGTGCCGCCACCTATGGCATCGTCCGCGCAAATATGACGGCAACAATGGAGAGCGACCTTAGCGCCATCGCCAGTGGCAACACGCTGGCGATCGAACAATGGGTCGCCGCCAAGGCTTTGGCCGTCAAGACTGCAGCGGAGGTCGTGGAGAAAGGCGACCCCGCTGGCTTGGTCAAGTTTATGGGTGATGCCAACGGCTTTCCCGTGACCACCATCGGGTGGAGCGACAAGTCATACTACTCGAGCAGCAGCACGACGCCGAAGGACTACGACCCCACCGCGCGCCCTTGGTACAAAGCGGCGCTGGCCGCGGGCAAGCCGACTGTGACCAAGCCGTATGGAGATGTCTCGACTCGAGTGCCATACGTATCCTTTGCGGCGCCACTCATCCGTGACGGTGCGGCAATCGGCGCCGTCAGCGGCGCAGTGCCACTGGACGGCGTGCGAGAAGTCGTGAAGGCGATACATCCAACGCCTTCGAGCTTGGCCTTCGTCGTAGCCAGGGATGGCCAGGTAATCGCCCACGCCGATGCGAATCAGATGCTAAAGCCGGTCAGCGAGGTGACAGCCGCACTGACGCCGGCCGCGCTCGAGAACCTGGTTCGGGCTAGTGCGCCGCTAGAAGTGGAAATCCAGGGCGTGCCGAAGCTGCTAAAGGCCCAGGCTGTCGCCGGCACCGATTGGTATCTGGTGATCGCGCTCGATAAGGCCGAAGCCACCGTAGGCCTGCGCCACGTCGTAAGCGCCATGGGCATAGCCTTGGTCCTGCTTACCCTGGCTGCGCTCGGCATTGCCACCTTCTTTACCGCAAAGGCTCTGCGCAGGCTCTCCAGCGTACGTGACGCGATGGATACCATCGGGACTGGCGGGGGCGACTTGACCCGCCGGCTGGATGTCGTGGGCAATGATGAGGTGGCACAGATATCCGCGTCGTTCAACGCCTTCGTAGAGAAGATCGGCGCCGTGTTGGTCGACGTGCGTGCCGGTGTGCAGGGTATGACCTCGGCAACTGGCGAGATCGAGGCAGGTAATCGCGACCTATCCCACCGCACAGAAGCCTCAGCCAGCAATCTGCAGGAGACCTCGGCAGCCTTGACCCAACTGGCATCGAGTGTGAAGCAGACTGCGGAAGCGRCCGAGCAGGCAACGCAGTTGGCGGCTGATGCCAGCGCCACCGCGGCGCGCGGCGGCGAAGTTGTCTCTGGCGCTGTGCGCATCATGGACGAGATCGCCAAATCGTCGGGGCGGATCACGGAAATCATAGGCGTGATCGATAGCATCGCCTTCCAGACCAATATCCTCGCGCTTAACGCGGCAGTCGAGGCGGCGCGTGCCGGGGAACAGGGCCGCGGCTTTGCCGTGGTGGCTGGCGAGGTGCGGACCCTGGCTCAGCGCAGTGCC
>NZ_JBFTSF010000168.1:0-13756 GCF_056399905.1 Cupriavidus sp. 01L46 | reverse complement strand
CTGTAAAGGAGGCCCTTGGCCGCGCCGCCGGCAATGCTCTCTTGCTCGACAGCGGCATTGATGTGATCCAGCGCGTCGCTCAAGTGTTCCACTTCGGGGGGTTGCTGCGGATCCGGCTTGGAAGGGGTGTCTGGCGTCATGGTTTGTAGCCTTGTCTGTTGCGCGGGAAGGCGCCGGGCCGAGGCCAGGCGCGTGATTCTATTCTACGCGCCCGGGGGCGCCGCGCGACCTTTGCATCGCATGGGATTGCGTTTGCGCAAGGCCCTCGCGCCGCGTATCAAAGCCGTGGCGGCGTTACTCATAAGCCACATATCAGGTGCCTGGCGGCGAGCTTCGGCGCGGCTCCCGATTGATAAAAGCTCTTGCGCCGATTAATACAATCATCCCACCAGGCTTGGCTTCGCGGGCAGAATGGCGCTACACGCTGCCGCATCGGCCGGGTTTCATCACCGCGTACGGCAGCGCACCGTGGGGCTGATGGGCAGGGTATTGAATTCCCATCAACTGGTAACATATGAGCAGCATCCCGCCAATCGTGGCTGTCCCGTCGCTCGGGACAAGCCCGCACCGGGTAAAGCGCCTGGCTACAGCTATGCGCAAACTCGTGTAATGTAGCGGTTCGGCAAATCCCGCCTTCAAATTAAACAGAGCGAAACCAGAGGTTTTCCGCCATGAGTGAACAAATCAAGTATGTGAGCGACGCCTCCTTCGACGCAGACGTGCTCCAGTCCGACAAGCCTGTCCTGCTCGACTTCTGGGCAGAATGGTGCGGTCCTTGCAAGATGATCGCCCCGATCCTGGACGAAGTGGCCAAGGACTACGGCGACAAGCTGCAGATCGCAAAGATCAACGTCGATGAGAACCAGCAAGTGCCGGCCAAGTTCGGCATTCGCGGCATCCCCACGCTGATCCTGTTCAAGAATGGCGCGGTTGCCGCGCAAAAGGTCGGCGCGCTGTCCAAGTCGCAACTGACCGCATTCCTCGACGGCAATCTGTAATATGCCGGCCCGGGGCGCGGCGCCATCAGGCGTGCCCCCGGTGTAGCCACAATCCGACGTGCGTGCGCCTTCCCTGGCGCACCGTCCGGATTGTGCTAAGATGGCATCAACAACTTCCCCGAGCGTTCGCTCATTTCCTCCCCCTCCTTTAGGTCCAGCCCGTCCGGGCGCCTCTGTACCCCTCGTCTATGCACCTGACAGAACTCAAATCGCTTCACGTGTCTGCGCTTCTCGAAATGGCCGCGACCCTCGAGATCGACAACGCACAACGGATGCGCAAACAGGAGCTGATGTTTGCGATCCTGAAGAAGCGCGCCAAGCTGGGCGAAATCATCTTTGGTGACGGCACCCTGGAAGTCCTGCCGGACGGCTTCGGCTTCCTGCGCTCGCCCGAGACCTCCTACCTGGCAAGCACGGACGACATCTACATCAGCCCTTCGCAGATCCGCCGCTTCAACCTGCATACCGGCGACACGATCGAGGGCGAAGTACGGACCCCCAAGGACGGCGAGCGCTATTTCGCACTGGTGAAGGTGGACAAGGTCAACGGTCAAGCGCCTGAAGCGGTCAAGAACCGCATCATGTTCGAGAACCTGACGCCGCTGCACCCGAACCGGCCGCTGACGCTGGAGCGCGAAATCCGCGCCGAGGAAAACATCACCGGCCGAATCATCGACATGATCGCGCCGATCGGCCGCGGCCAGCGCGCCCTGCTGGTGTCTTCGCCCAAGTCCGGCAAGACCGTGATGCTSCAGCACATCGCSCACGCGATTGCGAACAACCATCCGGAAGCGGACCTGTTCGTGCTGCTGATCGACGAACGCCCGGAAGAAGTGACCGAAATGATGCGCTCGGTGCGCGGTGAAGTGGTGGCGTCGACCTTCGACGAACCTGCCATCCGCCACGTGCAGGTCGCTGAAATGGTGATCGAAAAGGCCAAGCGCCTTGTCGAGCTCAAGCGTGACGTGGTGATCCTGCTGGACTCGATCACCCGCCTGGCACGTGCCTATAACACGGTGGTGCCGGCCTCGGGCAAGGTGCTGACTGGTGGTGTGGACGCCAACGCGCTGCAACGCCCCAAGCGCTTCTTCGGCGCTGCGCGTAACCTGGAAGAAGGCGGCTCGCTGACCATCATCGCCACCGCGCTGATCGAAACCGGCAGCCGCATGGACGACGTGATCTACGAAGAGTTCAAGGGCACCGGCAACATGGAAGTGCACCTGGAACGCCGCCTGGCGGAAAAGCGCGTCTATCCGTCGATCAACCTGAACAAGTCCGGCACCCGCCGCGAAGAACTGCTGATCAAGCCCGAGATCCTGCAAAAGGTCTGGGTGCTGCGCAAGTTCATCTCGGACATGGACGAAGTGCAGGCCATGGAATTCATTCTCGACAAGATGAAGGCGACCAAGAACAACGCCGAGTTTTTCGATATGATGCGCAGAGGCGGCTGATCGTTCGCTATGCCGCGCGCCGCGGTTCGCGCGCTGGCACTGCACTGGAAGGGCGCGCCTCGGCGCGCCCTTCTGCGTTTCCGCCCTGTGCCTGCAGGAGTCCCATGTTCGGCCGACTGAGCCACTTCCTGCGCGCGCGCTCGCGCGTGCGCAAACTCGAACACTACGCGATTCCCGACGCGCTGTGGACGCACACGGTGGCCAAGCTGCCGTTCGTGCAGCGCTACGGCGCCGCCGATCTCGCCGCCTTGCGCGAGCTCGCCACATTGTTCATCGCCGAAAAGGAATACTCCACCGCGCACGACCTGCCGCTCACCGACGAGATGGTGACGAGCGTCGCGCTGCAAGCCTGCGTGCCCATTCTCAAGCTGGGCATCGAGTGGTATCGCGGCTGGCGCGGCATCGTGCTCTACCCCGGCGAGTTCGTCATCCGCCGTACCGTCGAGGATGACATCGGGCTGGTGCATGGCGTGGTTGAGGAAGCCAGTGGTGAAGCCTGGGAACACGGGCCAGTCATCCTCTCCTGGCCCGATGTGCAGGCGCCCGGCGCCGGACTGAATGCGCGCCATGCCCACCACCCCGACGACACCTACAACGTGGTCATCCACGAGTTCGCCCACAAGCTCGACATGCTCGACGGCGAGCCGGACGGCGTGCCGCCCTTCTCTCGCGTGCTCCATCCGGGCATCGACCGCGAGCAGTGGGCCGAGACCTTCCTCACCGAGTACGACCGCTTCGCGGATGCGTGCGAGCAGCAGTCCGACCATGCCTGGGACCATCCGGAACGGCTGCCGCCGGCGCTGCGGGTGATCGACCCATATGGCTGTGAAGCGCCCAGCGAGTTCTTCGCGGTGGCCTCGGAAACCTTCTTTGTCGAGCCGGGCGGCCTGCGCAGGCACTGGCCAGCCCTCTATGATTCGCTCGCGGCGTTCTATCGCCAGGATCCAGCCTCCATGTGATCGAAGATCAACCTCTCGGCGCCCCCGGCCGCCGTGCGCATCGCGCACTCAAAACTTGCCCAGCTTTTTGTTTTTCTGCGATAATCCCGGATTGTCCGTTATCGGCAAGTGGTTCGTTCGCCGCAACGCTGCCAGTGCAATCAGCGCATCCAGCTTCTGGTGCTTTTTTTAGCGCTTTTGGCAATGGCAGCAGCAGCAGCACGGCAAACAACGGACTGGCTACCCAACCTGAAAGGAAACACCATGAAAGAAGGCATTCACCCGAATTATCGCGAAGTCGTATTCCTCGACGTGTCGAACGACTTCAGCTTTGTGACCCGCTCGACCATCCAGACGCGCGACACCATCACCCGCGACGGCAAGGAATACCCGCTGGCCAAGATCGAAGTGTCGTCGGAATCGCACCCGTTCTACACCGGCACCCAGAAGATCATGGACACGGCCGGCCGCGTCGAGAAGTTCCGTCAGAAGTTCGGCAGCAAGCTGAACAAGCTCACCGCGAAGTAATTCGCCGCGAGCCCGCTCGCTGCATGGCCTCGGACAAAATGCTCCGGCGCCGCGCACCCAAGCAAAGAGGCAGCATCGGCTGCCTCTTTGCTTTTGCAGCCTCCGCGCGATCGGCACCAACCGGCGCCCTCCGGATGCAGCTAACCGGGAGCGCCCCGCCCCGGCGGCCCCCAAGACCCACCAATCAATGAGCGCAGCCAAGACTTCCCGTGTCCACCTGACCGCAGCCGCCACCGGTACGCTTCCGCGCGCACTGTTGCTGGCCATCTGCATCATTTACGGCCTGGCTGGCCTGTTCGGCCGCGATCCGTGGAAAAACGAGGATGCGGCCGGCTTCGGCGTGATGTGGCAACTGGCCACCGGCGGCACCCAGGACTGGCTGATGCCCAATATCGTGGGCCGCCCTTATGGCGAAGACGGCCCGCTGGTGTTCTGGGTTGGCGCCCTGATGATCCGCCTGTTTGGCGGCTGGCTCGGCGCGCCGGACGCGTCGCGCATCGCCACGGCACTCTTTTACTTCGGCACCTGCGCACTGATCTGGTACGCGACCTACCTGCTCGGCCGGCGTGCCGAGGTGCAGCCTTTCGCCTATGTCTTCGGCGGCCAGCCCAACGCGCGCGACTACGGCCGCACGCTGGCCGACGGCGCCCTGCTGATCTTTCTGGCCTGCGTGGGCCTGGCCATGCGCGGCCACGAAACCACGCCACAGGTTGGGCAAGTTTGCTTTGTCGCCATGAGCCTGTATGGCATGGTGCGCAGCCTGGACAAGCCAATCCAGGGCGGCATCTGGCTGGGCGTCGGCCTGGGCGCGCTGACCCTGTCCAGCGGGCCGGTCATCCCGCTGGTCTTGCTCGCCTCCGTCATCCTCTGCGGCCTGGCCTGCAAGCCCCTGCCCCTGCCGCGCGTGCTGCTGGCAAGCGTGCCGCTGGCGCTGGTGCTGGTGGCAGCCTGGATGGCCGCCGCCTACTTCGGCGCAACCGACCACAACGACGCGGTGACCTTTATCCGCGAGTGGTCGCGCTACGATCGCCGCACCTACGGCGCGCCGAACGCCGCCGCGCTCAACTTCATCGCGCGCAACCTGCTGCTGTTTACCTGGCCGGTGTGGCCAATTGCCTGCTGGGCCTGGCTGAGCTGGTCGGGCATGCGCCGTGCGCCRCATGTGGCGCTGCCCCTGGCGATGCTGCTGCCACCGCTGCTGCTGCTGTTTCTGCTGCGCGCGCCGGGCGACGTGCAGTTCATCCTGCTGCTGCCGCCGATGGCCGTGCTTGCCGCGTTCGGGTTGCCAACGCTCACGCGCGCCGCCATCAATGCGATCGACTGGTTCGCCCTGCTCTTCTTCACCATCTTCGGCGGCTTCGTCTGGTTCATGTGGATCGCCAGGACGACGGGCCAGCCGCCGCGCATCGCCGCCAATATCTACCGTCTGCTGCCGGGCTTCCAGCAAGATTTCACTGTCAGCGCGATCATCTATGCGCTGCTGGTGACGGCAGCCTGGGTCCTGATCGTGCGCTGGCGCCTGTCGCGCGCGCCTAAGCAGATCTGGCGCCCGGTGGTGATCTCGGCCGCTGGCACCACGCTGATGTGGGTGCTGGCCATGACGCTGTGGATGCCATCGATCAACTACGGCAAGACCTATCGCGACGTGGCCCAGGCCGCCTCGATGGCGCTGCCCACGGCGTATAAGTGCGTGCAGCCGATTCGCATGGGCGACGCGCAGCTGGCCTCGTTTGCCTATTTCGGCCATATCCGCTTTGGCGGCCCGGAGGACGGCTGCGACGTCCTGCTGCGCCACGACCCCGTCGACTACGGCGAGCCCACCAGCATCTCGCACTTCGAATGGCGCCTGATCTGGGAAGGCCGGCGCCCCTCCGATCGCGACGAGCGCTTTCGCATGTATCGCCTGGTCGATATGTCCCGGGCCGCGCCGCCCCGGCCCAGCCTGCCCGGACGCCGGCTGCCAAGCCACCCCTGAGGTGGCTGCGCCGCGCCTGCCCGCATGAACGTGTTCCACGATATCCGCCGCATTTCCGTGCTGGCCGCGCCGGTCCTGGTCGGCCAGCTTGCGGTGATCGCCTTTGGCGTGATCGACACCATCATGGCCGGGCGAGCCTCTGCCATCGACCTGGCCGCCGTGGGGCTGGGCGGGTCCATCTACATCACGGTCTACATCAGCTTGATGGGCGTGCTGCAGGCGCTTGCCCCGATCGCCGGTCAGCTCCATGGCGCCGGGCGCGCAGCGGAAATTGGCAGCGAGGTCAGGCAGGCCGCCTGGCTGGGACTAGCGCTGGCCATCCCCGGCATGTTGCTGCTCTTGTTCCCCGGCCCGCTGCTGGAGTTTGCCCAGGCACCGCCGGAGCTGGTCGAGAAGGCAACACACTACCTGCATATCCAGGCGTTTGGCTTGCCAGCCGCACTGGGCTTTCGCATCTACTCCGCGCTCAACAACGCCTTGTCGCGCCCGGTCATGGTGACCGTACTGCAGCTCGTCGGGCTGGTGGTAAAGATTCCGCTCAATGCCTGGTTCATCGATGGCGGCTTCGGCCTGGCGCCGATGGGCGGGCCGGGCTGCGCGCTGGCCTCGGCGCTGATCAGCTGGATCTGGTGCATCTCCGCCATCCTGATCCTGCGGCGCAACGCGGCCTACCGCCCTCTGCAGATCTTTTCCAGCTGGGCGTGGCCACAAGCGCGGCCGATCCGCGCACTGTTGCGCCTGGGCGTGCCGATGGGGCTGACCTACCTGATCGAGATCACGTCGTTCACGCTGATGTCGATCTTCATCACGCGCATGGGCACCGTGGTGCTGGCTGGCCACCAGATCATTGCCAACCTCGGGGCGGTAGCTTATATGTTGCCGCTGTCGCTGGCGATCGCCACCTCCACGCTGGTAGCACAGTCCATCGGCGCGCGCGACCAGGACAGCGCACGCCGCATTGCCCGGCGCGGCATCTGCTTGGCGGCTGTGCTGGCGATCATGGTCGGCGGCCTGCTGTGGATCCTGCGAGAACCGCTGCTGCATGCCTACGCTAAGGATCCGGCAGTGGTGCGCGCCGCCCTTCCTCTCATGTTGTTCATCGCCTTCTATCAGGCATTCGACGCGGTCCAGGTCATGACGGCATTCATCCTGCGCGCCTACAAAATCGCACTGGTGCCGACCTTGATCTACGCAGTGTCGCTCTGGGGAGTCGGCCTGGGGGGCGGCTACGTGCTGGGCTTTGGCTTGATCGATGCCCTGCCCGCCTTCACACGGGGGGCCGCGGGGTTCTGGCTGGCCAACAGCATCAGCCTGGCCATTGCCGGCTCGCTGCTGGTGCGCTACTTCGTCACAATCAGCCGGCGCGATGCAAGCTGAGCAAGCGTTGGAACGCGCAGCGGATGGATTATCTCAGCTGCACGAGGGCATATATAGCCGAACAAGCGCTGACCGCCGCCAGCCACAACGCGATAATGCCTGCCTGGCTAGCAGGCATGGCCCGGCATAATRCCGCCACGCCATCACCGTGTGCGCGCCGAATCAAATAGCAGGGATTATCAGGAACTGCCGGAGCGAATGCCGGGCAGCAAAAGAAAAAACCCGCATGGCATAACCATGCGGGTTTAGTTTTGGCGGAGTGGACGGGACTCGAACCCGCGACCCCCGGCGTGACAGGCCGGTATTCTAACCAACTGAACTACCACTCCATACTCTTACTTGCCACCGACAGCGATGCTTTCGACGACAAACCGAACGTTTGGTTACGTTCGTTATTTGGCGTCCCCAAGGGGATTCGAACCCCTGTACTCACCGTGAAAGGGTGATGTCCTAGGCCTCTAGACGATGGGGACAGAAACTTGTCTTTCGACTTATTCCGTCTGGCACCGTGAGTATCTCAAAACCAGATTTTCACAGCACCCTGGAAGTTTCGACTTACTACACTCGAACTTCYGGCATTTTGGTGGAGCTAAGCGGGATCGAACCGCTGACCTCYTGCRTGCMAKGCARGCGCTCTCCCAGCTGAGCTATAGCCCCATGGTACTACGTTACCGCCTACTTCTTTTACCACCGCTGCTTTCGCAGCGTTTCGCGTTTGTTTCTTCGTTTCAGCGAAGACAAGATTATATAAACAACCTTGCTTTTTTGCAACCCCTTTTTTAACTTTTTTCTGCGATCCACATTACTGCGGGATTACTTCTTATCGCTTCCATCCGTTATGCCCGCTTGGTTTTTGTCCGCGCTGCAGGGAGAACAAGATTATGCTGAATTCCTGGCAGGAGCGCAAGCCCCTGCCAGGAATTTCTGCAAAATATTTCAAGCAAGCCCGGCCTGGATGCGGCGCAGCACCGTATCGCGCCCAAACAACTCCAGCACGGCATCGATGGCAGGCGTCTGCAACTGCCCCGCCACCAGMAGGCGGACCGGCATGGCCAGCTTGGGCATCTTCAGGCCAAACTCGGCCAGCACCGCCTTGAAGGCCGCGCTGATCTCCTCGCGCTTCCACTCGGTGAGTGCCGCCAGCCGCGTGGCCAGGGCCTGCAGTGCCGGCAGGATGTCGGCGTTGAGGTGTTCTGCCTTGAGCGCTGGATCCGGCTGCGGCTCGCCGCGGTAGAACAGCAGCGCGGCCTGAGCCACGTCCTTCAGGGTATTGGCACGGTCCTTCACCAGCCCGATGACGCCCTCCAGGCTYGCRCCCTCCACCTTGCCGCCCAGCGCCTCGATGAAKGGSYGSGTCARMYCGGCCAGRCGSGCGTTGTCGCCCACCTTGATGTAGTGGTTGTTCAGCCAGGCCAGCTTTTCCGGGTTGTACTGCGCCGGGGACTTGCCCAGGTGCTCCAGGTCGAACCACTCCACGAACTGCTCGCGCGAAAAGATCTCGGCGTCGCCGTGCGCCCAGCCCAGGCGGGCCAGGTAGTTGAGGACGGCCTCGGGCAGATAGCCTTCGTCGCGGTAGCCGGTCACGGGCATGGCGCCATGGCGCTTGCTCATCTTCTCGCCCTGCTCGTTGAGCACCGTCGGCAGGTGAGCGTACACGGGGGCAACGCCGCCCAGCGCACGGATAATGTTGATCTGGCGCGGGGTGTTGTTAACGTGGTCGTCGCCGCGGATCACGTGGGTGATGCGCATGTCGAGATCGTCGATCACCACGCAGAAGTTATAGGTCGGCGTGCCGTCCGGGCGCGCGATCACCAGGTCGTCCAGTTCCTCGTTGGAGATTTCGATCCGGCCCTTGACCGCATCGTCCCAGACCACGCTGCCGCCAATCGGGTTCTTGAAGCGGATCACCGGCTGCACACCGGCCGGCGGCACCGGCAGGACCTTGCCCGGCTCGGGACGCCAGAACCCGTTGTAACGCGGCTTCTCACCGCGCTCGCGCTGCGCGTCGCGCAGAGCGTCCAGCTCTTCGGTGCTCATGTAGCAAGGATAGGCCAGCTCGCTGCCCAGCATCTGCTTGACCACCTCGCGATAGCGGTCCATGCGCTCCATCTGGTAGAACGGGCCTTCGTCGATATCGAGATCGAGCCAGGCCATGCCTTCCAGGATCACGTCCACCGATTCCTGCGAAGAACGCTCGACGTCCGTGTCCTCGATGCGCAGGATGAAATCGCCCTTCATGCGGCGCGCAAAGGCCCAGGGGTAGAGCGCGGAGCGGATATTGCCGAGGTGAATGAAGCCGGTCGGGCTCGGCGCGAAGCGGGTGCGGACGCGTTGTTGTGTCATAGAGGAATGAAACAAAAAAGCCCGCGCACGAATGCGCGCAGGCCGGGGTGTGGCGGGTAGGGACAGGGTCATTGCTGACCCGTCCCCCCCTAAGAACCGTACTTGCGAGTTTCCCCGCATACGGCTCAAGCCTTTCGAAATCCCCTCACATTGAGGGGGCCGGTTTCTTAACGGTTAGACCGTGGTTATGTACTTGGATGTGACAGTCTGGATGCAACAGTACCCGATTTCCTAGAGCGTCCGAGCCACCGTGTACACGATACTCAATATGATGGTCATGCCACCCCGTCTCTTTGGTCATCCTGCACTGGCACAACGCACACAAGCCGTGCTGTGAAATGTACAACTTGATCCATTGCTTTCGGTGCGACATGCTATTCAACATGCGCTTCTGCTGCAAGGTCTCGCCATACCTCTCCTGCGCCGGATCAAAGGGGTGGTAATCCCCTCGGACTTTCTGGTGGCGCCGGATGGGTGTTCGCGGTAGCGAGTACAACTCCACCCTATCCTGACTGCCGTCGTCTCTCACTACTGTGGTTCCAAACACCCAACTTCGATCACCCCTGGATGCAAAGTACTTCTTACGAATCCAGGTGGGCGTCTTGTTGGYGTGCCTCCGTTTCGCCCACCGCCATAGAGCACGAAATATGTCGTGTTCCAGACGGTTGAACGTGGCTTTTGCCACCACCGGGCTGTGATACTGCGCCCAGCCCCTCAGCAACGGGTTCAGCAGTAGGATGAGCTTCTCCTGCTGCACCGCTTTGTTAGCACTGATGACAGCCTTCACCTTGCGATAGAACGTTTGCACGTTTTTCTTGCTTGGCTTGATGAGTAGCTTTCCCAGGTACTTCCGGAAATTCCACCCCAGAAAGTCAAAGCCGTGTGCGATGTTGACGATTCGCGTTTTCTCCGTCGAAAGCGTCAGTCCCCGTACTGCAAGGAACTGCTCTACCCACGGTTTCACTTCATTCGCCAGCATCTCTTGCGAGGAACCGGTGATCACGAAGTCATCTGCGTATCGGACTACATTCACCTTCAGCTTCCGAGACTGGGCTACCCCGAGCGTTGCCGTCACATGGCTCAACAGTTGCTCTTCCAGTCCATTCAGCGCTACGTTTGCCAATGTCGGGGAGATGATGCCTCCCTGCGGCGTTCCAGCCTCGGTTGCCTGAAACTGGCCCTGAAATACCACGCCAGCCTTCAGCCACTTCCTCAGGATCGCTTTGTCCATTCGGACATTGCTCTCCAGCCAGTCATGACTGATATGGTCGAAACAGCCTTTGATATCCGCTTCCAGCACCCATTGGGCTGAGACCTTCTGTGACAAGGCCACGTATAGCTGGGACATGGCATCCAACGTGGAACGATTGAGCCGGAACCCATACGAGTTCGGATCGCTCGTCCCTTCGGACACTGGTTCCAACGCCAGCAGGTACAAGGCCTGCATGGCTCGATCCAACATGGTCGGAATGCCTAGTGGGCGCTCCTTCCCGTTGGCCTTAGGGATAAAGACCCGCCTCAATGGCATAGGTCGGTACCCTCGGCGCTTCAACCGCCCAATGGCTTCCCACCGGGCTTCAGGCGAATCCCACAGTTCGCGATCGACGCCTGCCGTTCGCTTACCTCGGTTTGCCGCCACTCGTCGTACCGCCGATGCTTTGGCGGACCACGAGCGGGTCAGAGACCTTTGCAGAGCTTTCACCCTGCGCCAGTCCCCTTCCTTTGTTGCCTTCGCAATTCTGACCTGCATCTCCCGAACGTTCCGCTCTACTCTGCGCCAATTGATGGCCGCCCAGCTACGCGATGCGTCGGAAAGCGCAGAATCATCCTTGCAGATGATTACTTCCATGCTGCTCTCCTATCTTGAGGGCTACCCCAACATCAAGAGAGACAACTTGCCCCCTAAGGGGCACGTTGGCCCCCTAGGGGAAAATTTCACATTCAAGCGAGATCTGTCAGTTCGTCTTGCGACGAAAGACCAGTTGGAAGTCTGCCCGCTTTCGCGTGGAGTGATGTTGCAACCCCTATCCGAACCATTACAGCCCGGCATTCGCTTTTTCCAACCTCCCATACCCGCACAACCGACAGCGTCCCTTACGGTTCGCCTGCCGAAGTCAACTGCGTCTCGGCGGCCATACGGGCTTACTGCGTTCCCTGCACGTTACAAGACCGGGTTAGGGCCTGCCTATTCGCCGGTGGTCCAATGACGACGTATCCCAAGATCCTAGCGGGATAACCGACCACGTACCTTTTGGTTGATGCCTAACAGCAGCTTTGGCACCGCAATGCTTACGACGTTTATCAGCAGTTCACTTAAGTTACCCATGCCAGTCAGCCTAGCTCCTCAACCCCAGTGCTGCTTGGAGTCTCTACAGTTCTACCTCACGGACGAACCGCACCCTTGCGGGGGCTACATTGTCAGGAAAGCTTCACACCCCACCGTCACCAGTGACGCATGTCTCCCTAGGCTACTGCTAGTCGCATAGCAGGTTCTCTATCGGGGGCAGCCTCGCGGCTGGCTCCGACCGAACCATAACGCACAGAGCTTATCGCCCTGATCTTCTTACCCACTCTTGCGGGTCAAAACGTCGCGCACACCTTCGCCTTATGGGCGAAGACATCCGCCCCTGGCGTAGTATGACGATCGTCAGCTCATACTCAGGCACTACGCCTGAGGAACTACCATTGCAGAGACGACTCAGGGTAAACCCCAGTCGTTACGTTTAAGTTGCGGCGGAGGCCGCTGCGAGTTCAAGGCTCTCGCATCGCACAGGATCGCCGCATTATAGCAAGCAGGGCGCTGTATCCCGCCCCGCCCGGCGCCAGGATGYCCGGCCGCGCGGAATCATTTATGCTCTGCCCGGTCTGAATGCTGTCGCGTGGGACGCGTGTCCAGCGCGGACAGCACATTCCTGCCGTCGTGGCGCTGGCCGCGTCGAATACGCCACTTCTCATCCCCTGGTTATCCATGCAACGACGCAACTTCCTTGGCGCCGGCGCGGCAGCACTGCTGGCCGCCTGCTCCTTTGGCCCCAAGCCGGGCACCCTCACCGCCACACCGGAAACACCGGCCGTGCCGTCCCTGGTGCCCGTGGCGCCAGCTCGCCCCATCAGGATTGGCCTCGCGCTTGGCGGCGGCGCCGCGCGCGGCTTTGCCCATATCGGCGTGATCAAGGCGCTGGAGGCGCAGGGCATCCACCCGGACCTCGTCACCGGCACCAGCGCGGGTGCGGTGGTCGCAGCGCTCTACGCCTCGGGCATGAGCGGCTTCCAGCTCAACAAGCTGGCGCTGACGATGGACGAAGCCGCCATCGCCGACTGGGCCCTGCCCTTCGGCACCCGTTTCGGCGGCTGGCTCAAGGGCGAGGCGCTGCAGAACTATGTGAACAAGCTGATCGCCAATCGCCCCATCGAGTCCATGAAGCTGCCGCTGGGCATCGTTGCCACCGATCTCAAGACCGGCCAGGGCATCTTGTTCCGGCGCGGCAACACGGGCCAGGCGGTGCGCGCGTCCAGTAGCGTGCCGGGGGTGTTCCAGCCGGTCTCGATCCAGGGACACGACTATGTGGACGGCGGCCTGGTCGAGCCCGTGCCGGTGGACTCCGCGCGCACCATGGGCGCGGACTTCGTGATCGCCGTGAATATCTCCGCCGAGCCTTCCAGCCAGAAAAGCAATGGCCAGAGCGGGGTATTGCTGCAGACCACCGCCATCATGGGGCAGTCGATCAGCAAGATGGCACTGGCGCGAGCCGATGTGGTGATCCGCCCCGATCTGCCGGACATKGGCGGCAGCGACTTCAACTCGCGCAACCGCGCCATCCTGGCCGGCGAGCAAKCCGCCGCCGCCGTGATGGCGAGCCTGCGCGACAAGCTAGCCCAGGCACGGCTGCGGCCCGCCGGAACGGTAGCCGCGCAGTAAGGAGCGGGCGGCACCAACGAAAAAAGGACTGCATGGCAGTCCTTTTTTCGTTGACTGGCGCGGACCGCGTCCGCGAGCCGTTCAGCCGCCGTAGAGCGGGCGGTTGACTGCGTTGGGATCGAAACGCTTCAGGGTTTCGACCATATTGCCAAGGTTGTTGGCGCTGCCGCTGTCCTGCGGCGCGTCGTCGATACGGCGCGCACCGTTATAGCGTGTCACCCAATACG
>NZ_JBFTSF010000167.1:0-13764 GCF_056399905.1 Cupriavidus sp. 01L46 | reverse complement strand
CAGGAAGACGTCGGTGACGATGGAGAAGTAGCCGGCGATCTCCTTGGCCATTGCCGCATCGGGCACGAGGCGGTTGCAGAGATAGCCGGTGACGATGCCCAGGACCATGGCGATCATGATCCGGGTTGTGAGCTTGTTTGCCTTCATGATGCGTTGTCTCCAGGGGTTGCGGCCAGATCCTGGTCTGACCGTCGGTATCGGGGCAGGGCGGGGCCGGTGGCGCCATGCCTGGCGCCGGACGCGCCGTGTCCCCCGGGGTCAGCGTGCGCGGGGCGCCAGGCTCAGCGGGGTTGGCTGCGTCAGCACTTCCGGGCGCAGGATCTGGTCCAGTTCCTCCCGGGTCAGCAAGCCCTTTTGCAGCACGATCTCGTACACGCTGCCGCCGGTGGCATGGGCCTCCTGTGCCACGGCGGTGGCGTTGGCATAGCCGATGTACGGGTTCAGGGCGGTCACGATACCGATGGAGTTCTCGACCGTGGCCCGCAGGCGTTCTTCGTTGGCGGTGATGCCGTTGACGCAGCGCTCGGCCAGCGTCAGGCAGCCGTTGCGCAGATGGCTCACGCTCTTGAACAGGCTGTGCGCGATGATCGGCTCGAAGGCATTGAGCTGCAACTGGCCGGCTTCGGCCGCGAAGCTGACCGTGATGTCGTTGCCGATGACCTCGAACGCGATCTGGTTGACCACCTCCGGGATGACGGGATTCACCTTGCCGGGCATGATGCTGGACCCGGCCTGCATGGCCGGCAGGTTGATCTCGCCCAGGCCGGCGCGCGGGCCGCTGGACAGCAGCCGCAGGTCGTTGCAGGTCTTGGAGAGCTTGACCGCCACGCGCTTGAGCACGCCGGACAGCTGGACAAAGGCGCCGCAATCCTGCGTGGCCTCGATCAGGTTCGGCGCGGTCATCAGCGGAATGCCGGTGATCTCCTTGAGCCGCTTGAGGATCAGCGGCGCGTAGTCCGGGTGCGCGGTGATGCCGGTGCCGATGGCGGTGGCGCCCATGTTGATCTCGCAGATCAGCAGGGCGGCCTCGCGCAGCCGCTCCTCGTCCTCGCCGAGCATCACGGCGTAGGTGCTGAACTCCTGGCCCAGCGTCATGGGCACGGCGTCCTGCAATTGGGTGCGGCCCATTTTCAGGACATGCCTGAACTCTTCGGCCTTGCGCTCGAAGGCGCCCCGCAGCACGCCCATGGCATCCACCAGGCCCTGGATGCCGAACCAGGTGGCGATCTTGAGGGCGGATGGGTAGACGTCGTTGGTGCTCTGGCCAATGTTGACCTGCTCGTTCGGGTGCAGGTACTGGTACTCGCCCTTGTTGTGCCCCATCAGTTCGAGCGCGCGGTTGGCGATGACCTCGTTGGCGTTCATGTTGGTCGAGGTGCCGGCGCCGCCCTGGATCACGTCGACGACGAACTGATCGTGCAGCTTGCCGCCAAGCAGTTCCGCGCAGGCGGCGACGATGGCGTCGCAGCGGGGCTCGTCGAGCAGGCCCAGTTCGTGGTTGGCCAGCGCGGCTGCCTGCTTGATGTAGGCCAGGGCCTTGATGAGCTCGGGGTAGATGGAGATAGGGGTGCCGGTGATCGGGAAGTTCTCTACCGCGCGCAGGGTGTGCACACCGTAGTAGACATCGGCCGGGACCTCGCGATCGCCCAGGAGGTCATGTTCGGTTCTAAAGGTTCCAGCGGTCATTGCATTGCTCCTCGCAAATTTACATCAGGGAGGAGTTGACTCTAGGTAATCCGCCGGCAGGTAGCGACCTTGATGCGAATTTGTCATGGCGCGGCACGAAATACTCATGCGGCACCCGCGCTATCGGCAAGGCGCCAGGAGCGGCCGGAGCGCGGCAGGCGGGGGCTTCGCCGGGTGATGATTTTTCCGCATACTTCGCCGCGAATTTTGCATCGCCATATCAGGGCTTATACGGATACGGGCGCTTTTTGGTTGCCGTATCATCGCCCGCTCATCACTTATCATCACCATCTGGCGGGCACTTACCGAGCGCCCGAAATCCAACGCATGGAGACCACCATGAAGCGTTTTGCACGTCTTAAACCCCTCAGCGCCTTGCTGCTTGCCGCCTGCCTGACCACCGGCGCTGCCCATGCCCAGCTTGCTCCCTCCGCCCCTGCCGCCGGCGCGCCGACACAGGCCAGCGAAGCCCGCAAGGCCAATATCGTGATCATCGGCACCGGCGGCACCATTGCCGGCGCGGGCGCCGCGGCCACCAACACCGCCGCCTACCAGTCGGCCGTGGTGCCGGTGGACAAGATCATCGCCTCGGTGCCGGAGATCTCCAAGGTCGCCAATGTCAAGGGCGAGCAGGTCTTCCAGATCGGCTCGGAGAGCTTCAACAACGAGCGCCTGCTCAAGCTTGGCAAGCGCGTCTCGGAACTGCTCAAGCAGCCGGACGTGGACGGCATCGTGATCACCCACGGCACCGACACCATCGAGGAAACCACTTACTTCCTCAACCTCACGCTCAAGAGCGACAAGCCGGTCGTGGTGGTGGGATCGATGCGTCCGGGCACGGCGCTGGGCGCGGACGGCGCGCTTAACCTGTATGACGCGGTGCTGGTGGCGTCCAGCCCGGAGTCCAGAGGCAAGGGCACGCTGGCGGTGCTGAACGACGAGATCCACACCGGGCGCGACGTCACCAAGACCAACACCTTCAAGATCGAGACCTTCCGCTCGCCGTTTGGCCCGCTGGGCTACGTGGTGGAAGGCCGCACGCTGTACTACCGCCTGCCGGCGCGCCCGCACACCATGCAGACCGAATGGGACATCGACAAGATCGACAAGCTGCCTGAAGTGGCCCTGGTGTACGCCTACGGCAACGTCAATCCGGCCAGCATCGATGCCGCGGTGAAGAACGGCGCCAAGGCCATCGTCTATGCCGCCACCGGCAACGGCAGCGTGGGCGACTACATGGTCGAGCCGCTCAAGGCCGCCCGCGCCAAGGGCGTGCAGATCGTACGTGCCTCGCGCACCGGCAGCGGCGTGGTGGTCCGCAACGCCGAGCAGCCGGACGACAAGTACGACTGGCTGGTGACCGACGACCAGCTGCCGCAGAAGGCCCGCATCCTGATGGCGCTGGCACTGACCAAGACCAACGACACCAAGGAACTGCAGAAGATCTTCTGGAAGTACTAAGCGAGTACTAACCGAGTACTAGGCGAGCACCAGTCGAGTACTCGGCGCCTTGCGCTTGTCCGCGCGAGGCCGGGGAGGGATGTTGCAATTTCGGAATAATGTGGCGCAAAATTTGCATGGTGCTATCGGGCTTCCACCGATTTGTGCAGCGCCGCGCTGCCGTATGATCTGCCATGGACAGCGCGTCCCTCCCCCTGATGTTGAGTACATTCCAATATGGAAACCAAGTGGCTTGAAGACTTCCTGTGCTTGGCTGAAACGCGCAGTTTTTCGCGCGCGGCTGCCGACCGGCATATCACCCAGTCGGCGTTCAGCCGGCGCATCATGGCCCTTGAGGAGTGGCTTGGCGTCAGCCTGGTCGACCGCAGCGTGCATCCGGCAACCCTGACCACGGCAGGCTGGCTGTTCCGCCGGCTGGCCGCCGACCTGCTGCGTGACGCTTATGCCGCACGCGCGCTGCTGAGCAGCCGCCAGCCCCTTGCCGAGAGCGACAAGGTCATCCGCTTCTCGGTGGCGCACACCCTGGTCTTTACCTTCTTCCCGTCCTGGCTCAAGTACCTGCACGGGCGTTTCGGCTCGTTGAGCGCCTGCGTGCATGCGGTAAACGTGCCAGAGGGCGTGCAGCAACTGGTGGATGACGATTGCGACATCCTGCTGGGCTACCACCATCAGCAGCTGCCGATCCTGCTTGACCCGAACGGCTTCCCGTTCCTGATGCTGGGCGTCGAGCGGATCCTGCCGTTCTCGGCGCCGGACAAGCAAGGGCAGCCGATCTTCCGGCTGCCGGGCACGAGCGCCAATCCCTTGCCCTTCATGGCCTATTCATCCGGCGCGTTCCTTGGCAACGTGGTCGAGATGATCCTGCTCAATGCGCCGGAGCCCTACGGGCTGCAGCGCTGCTTCGAGACCCATATGTCGGAGGCCCTGAAGGCCATGGTCGTGGCCGGGCACGGGGTGGGCTGGCTGCCGGAGAGCTGCGTCAGCGACGAGCTGAAAGAGGGCAAGCTGGTGGTGGCGGGGCCGGCCTCGTGGGCAACCAGCCTCGATATCCGCCTGTACCGCTCGGCGGCCAGCCCGAAGCCGCTGGTCGATGAGCTGTGGTCCTTCATCAGCCACGTGCGGGACCCGCAATTGATGCTGATGGGCAAGACCGCGGAATCGAGCGACTGCGGGATGCTGTAAGGCGGGGTCCCGGGCCGCGGTGGTTGGCGGCCCGGGCGGATACGTGGGCGATTGGCCCGGGGATTTATCGCCGGTCGATCAGCCAGCCGATCAGCACGCCGACAGCAGCAGCCACGCCGATGGCCGTCCACGGGCTTTCATGCACATAGTCGTCCGCGACGCGCGCCGTGTGGCGGCTCTTTTCCACGACGACGTATTGCACATCGGCGATTTTCTTCTTTGCCTTCTTCAGGCGTTCCTGCACCTTGCCCGGCGCATCCGCGGCCGGCGCGCCGGGGGCATGGGTGGCATTGGTGGCAGGCACCAACAGGCTATCGACTTCACGCAGGGCGCTACCGGTATTCGACATGTTTTTTTCTCCTCGTTGAATGGCTAACGCAATGGCTAACGCAATGAAAGACCTGATGGCGTTAAAAGGTCCGGCTCATTGTGTCTGGCTAGCATAAGGAACATCCAGCGCGTAAATAAGAGCCAATCGGGATTAGTTGATGGAACCGCCTCCCGGCGGTCCACGCAGGCTTGCGCGCTGCTTGCGCCCGCAGATCAGCCGAGTTCCAGGCAGAGGTATTTCATCTCCAGGTACTCGTCGATGCCGTAGCTGGAGCCTTCGCGGCCGAGGCCCGATTGCTTGATGCCGCCGAACGGCGCCACCTCGTTGGAGATCAGCCCCGTATTGATGCCGACCATGCCGTACTCCAGCGCCTCGGCCACGCGCCACACGCGGGCCATATCTTTGGAGAAGAAGTAAGCGGCAAGACCGGACTCGGTGTCGTTGGCCATGGCGATGACTTCCTCGTCGTCCTTGAAGCGGAACAACGGTGCCAGCGGGCCGAACGTTTCCTCGCGCGCGACGCGCATGGCAGCGGTGGCGTCAGCCACCACCGTGGGCTCGAAGAAGGTGCCGCCAAGCGCATGACGCTTGCCGCCCGTCAACACGCGCGCGCCATGGGCGAGCGCATCGGCGATGTGGCTTTCCACCTTGGCGACGGCGTCGGCGTCGATCAGCGGCCCTTGCGTGACGTCGCGGTCGATGCCGTGCCCGGGGCGCAGGGCGCTTACCGCGCGCACCAGCCGGCTGGCCACCTCGTCGTACACGGCGTCGTGCACATAGATGCGGTTGGCGCAGACGCAGGTCTGGCCGCTGTTGCGGAATTTCGAAGCCAGGATGCCGTCCACCGCGCGGTCGAGATCGGCGTCCTCGAACACGATCAGCGGTGCATTGCCGCCGAGTTCGAGCGAAAGCTTCTTGACCGTGCCGGCGCATTGGGCCATCAGCAGTTTGCCGATGGCGGTGGAACCGGTGAAACTCAGCTTGCGCACCACCGGGCTGTCGCACAAAACGCCGCCGATCTGGACCGGGTCGCCGGTGACGACCTGCAGCACGCCACGGGGCACGCCGGCTTCTTCGGCCAGCGCGGCCAGCGCCAGCGCGCTCAGCGGGGTCTGTTCGGCGGGCTTCACGATCATGGTGCAGCCCGCGGCCAGCGCCGGGCCGGCCTTGCGCGTGATCATGGCGGCGGGGAAGTTCCACGGCGTGATCGCCGCGCACACCCCCACCGGCTGGCGCAGCACCAGCATCTTCTGGCCGGCGCGCGGGCTGGACAGTACGTCGCCGTCCACCCGCTTGGCTTCTTCGCCGAACCATTCGAGAAAGGAGGCCGCGTAGGCGACTTCGCCACGCGCTTCGGCCAGCGGCTTGCCCTGCTCGGCGGTCATCAGTTGCGCCAGGTCTTCCTGGTGCGCCAGCATCAGGTCGGCCCAGCGGCGCAGCACCGCGGCGCGGGCCTTGCCGGTCAGGTCGCGCCAGGCCGGCAGCGCGCGCGCGGCGGCCTCCACGGCTTGCCGGGCTTCGGCGGCGCCGCAGCCCGGGACGGTGCCGACCACATCGTGGGTGGCCGGGTTGTGCACTACCAATACGGCGCCGCTGGCGGCGCCGGTCCATTCGCCATCGATCAGGCAGGCGCTGCGCAGCAGCTCGGGTCGTTGCAGTTTCAAGGTGTCTCCCATGGTGTCTCCCTTTATGCGGCGATGCCGGCCAGCACCTTCGTCAGCACCGCCAGTGCGGCGTCGAACTGGGCTTGCGGGATGGTGAGGGGGTAGAGGAAGCGGATGGTGTTGCCGTACGTGCCGCAGGTCAGCAGGATCAGCCCGGCCTCCATGGCGCGCTGCTGCACCCGCTTGGCCAGTTCAGCGCTGGGCTGCCCGGTGGCCGGATCGTAGAACTCCACAGCGATCATGGAGCCAATTCCGCGAATGTCGGCAATAACCGGGCAGGTGTGGCTTGCCTCCTGCAGTACGGCCTTGAGTTGCTCGCCAAGCGCGGTGGCGCGCTCGCAAAGGCGCTCTTCCTCGATGGTTTCGATGACCGCATGGGCGGCGGCCACCGCCAGCGGGTTGCCGGCGTAGGTGCCACCCAGGCCGCCAGGCAGCGGCGCGTCCATGATGCTGGCGCGGCCGCAGACGGCCGACAGCGGCATGCCGCCCGCCAGGCTCTTGGCCATGGTGATGAGGTCGGGCGCCACCGGGTAGTGCGACATGGCAAAGAGCTTGCCGGTGCGGCCGAAACCGGTCTGCACCTCATCCGCGATCAGCAGGATGCCGTGCTTGTCGCACAGCGCGCGCAATTTCTGCATGAAGTCCACCGGCGCCGGGTGGAAGCCGCCTTCGCCCTGGACCGGCTCGATGATGATGGCCGCCACGCGCTGCGGGTCGATATCCGTCTTGAACAGCGACGCCAGCGCCTGGATGGATTGCTMGGTGCTCACGCCATGCAGCTCGCACGGGAACGGCGCGTGATAGATGTCGGAGGGGAACGGCCCGAACCCGACCTTGTACGGCGCCACCTTGCCGGTCAGTGCCATGCCAAGCAGGGTGCGGCCGTGAAAACCGCCCGAGAACGCAATGACGCCAGGGCGCCCGGTATGCGCGCGGGCGATCTTGACCGCGTTTTCCACGGCCTCCGCGCCGGTGGTGAACAGGGCGGTTTTCTTCAGGCCATCGATCGGCGCCAGGGCGTTGATGCGCTCGGCCAGCGCCACGTAGCTCTCGTAGGGCACGATCTGGTACGCGGTGTGCGTGAAGCGCTCGAGCTGCGCGCTCACCGCCTGCATCACGCGCGGATGGCGGTGACCGGTATTGAGCACGGCAATGCCGCAGGCAAAGTCGGTGTACTGGCGGCCTTCCACATCCCAGAGCGTGGCGTTTTCCGCGCGGTCTGCATAGAAGTCGCACATCACGCCGACGCCGCGGGGGGTGGCAAGGGCGCGGCGCTGATTCAGTTCGAGGTTCTTCATGGGCTCTCCGTGGTGCTTGATATGGCCTGGGCGGCGCTTGCCGGCCGGGCTCGGTTTTCGCGGGTTTCCGCAGGTTGTCGCTGGCTGCCGATCGATCACGATCGCAGCGATGCAGTGCATTTCAACTTCCTTTGGCACTACAATCCAGTACCGCATTCACATATCTGATGGTGCCAATTGAGATCGATCTGCGGCGACCTGCTGCTTCAGCGCCTGGGTCCGGACGGTCCCGCAGCCCTTGCGAAACCGTTGAACCGCAGTCTTTACGAGTGCATCCGCGGCGCCATCCTCGACGGCAGCCTGGGGCCCCAGACCCGTTTGCCGCCATCGCGTGACCTTGCATCCGAGCTCGGCATGTCGAGAAATACCGTGATGTTTGCGTACGAGCAGTTGCTGGCCGAGGGCTATGTGCACGCCCGTACCGGCAGCGGCACCTTCGTGGCCGCCACCGCGCCGGAGGCCTATCTCAATGCCAAGGMCAGCCAGCCCAGCGGCGCGCAGGCCCGGGCCATGCCGGGCCTGTCGCCGCGCGGCGTGGCATTGCTGGCCAATGCCTCGGCGTCGCCATCGCAGTGGGGCGCCTTCATGCCGGGCGTGCCGGATGTGACGCGTTTCCCGCACCAGCGCTATGCGCAGATCTCCGCCCGCCTGTGGCGCAATCCACCACCCGAGCGGCTCAGCTATTGCCATGGCGGTGGCTTGCCCGCCTTGCGCGAAGCCGTGGCGGCGCACTTGCGGGTGGCGCGATCGGTGCAATGCGACGCCGCCCAGGTGCTGATCACTGAAGGCATTCACCAGGGCATCGACCTGCTGGTCCGGATGCTTGGCATGTCCGGCGAGCACGCCTGGGTGGAGGAGCCCAGCTACTGGGGGATTCGCGGCTTGCTGCAGATGAACGGCATCCACATGATGCCGGTCCCGGTCGATGAGGAAGGGCTGACGATTCCGGCGGGGAAGGACGCAGGCCAGCCGCCGCGCTTTATCTTTGTCACGCCATCGCACCAGTATCCGCTCGGCGCCGTCATGAGCCTGACGCGGCGGCGCGCGCTRCTCGAATACGCCCGGCGCCAGGGCAGCTGGATCGTCGAGGACGACTATGACAGCGAGTTCCGTTTCTCCGGCCAGCCAATCCCGTCGCTGCAAGGCATGGAACCGGATGCGCCGGTGATCTATATCGGCACATTCAGCAAGACGCTGTTCCCCGGGCTGCGCATGGGCTACATGGTCCTGCCGCGCGCGCTGGCCGGGGCCTTCCAGACCGCGCATTCCGAGCTGTACCGCGCCGGCCACCTGATGACGCAAGCCACCGTGGCCGAGTTCATGCAGGCGGGYGACTATGCCGCGCACATCCGCCGCATGCGGCTGCTGTACGGCCGCCGCCGCGCCATCCTGGCAGGGCTGATCGAGCGCTATCTGGGACCCGAAGCGCTGCACCGGTACGGCAGCAACGCCGGCTTGCACCTTGTTCTCTGCCTGCCTGACAGCGCGGACGATGTGGCCATTGCGGAGCAAGCCGGGCGCCGGGGCATCCTGGTACGGCCACTGTCGCGGTATTTTCTGGGAGGTGCGGTGCAGCGGGGGCTGTTGCTCGGGTATGCGTGCGTGCCAGAGGAGCAGATAGGGCCGGCGTTCGAGGTACTGCTGGGTTGCTTGCGGGACGTGCGGCTGCCGGCGCACTGAGCAGGACGGGGAGGGCGGCCCCCGGTTCGGTCCCTGACGCCACGGCTTGCGCCGCTGGCCGGCCGACGCCATTTTTTGAGCAGGAAGACCTTTGTGCAAGGTATCATTCGTTCCCGGTTAACCTTTGGTTGGCACCTGGCTCACGCGCCGGCGTGGCGCAAGTACGGCGCACGCCACTCCCCGAGCCAAGGATGTTTCGGTTAAGTCTCGCCAGGGTTTTTTTGTGATCCCGGCGCGGTTTCAACGATATGGCCTGTTCAGCGGTTGCATGGTGGCCGGTTTCGCCGCCAAGCGGCACGGACGTGGCCACCACCGGGTTTTGCCGCCCATACAAAGTGACGGAGCGCCGGCCACCGCCGAAGGCCGCTCCGCTCGACGCGCGACGCATGAGGGCTTCCTGCATGCGCCGCTATTCCTAGCCTGCTTGTCGCCAGAACTGGCGCCCGCCGGTTCGCATGCTTGCGAACCACCAGATGAAAGTTCCCCGATGTTTGGATTTCTCCGTAGCTACTTCTCCAACGATCTCGCGATCGACCTCGGCACCGCCAACACCCTGATCTACATGCGCGACAAGGGCATCGTCCTCGATGAGCCCTCGGTGGTCGCGATTCGCCAGCAGGGCGGCCCCAATCCCAGGAAGACCATCGAGGCGGTGGGCAAGGAAGCCAAGCAGATGCTGGGCAAGGTACCTGGAAACATCGAGGCCATCCGCCCGATGAAAGATGGCGTGATCGCCGACTTCCGGGTCACCGAGCAGATGCTCAAGCAGTTCATCAAGATGGTGCACGACACCAAGCTGCTGCGGCCGTCGCCCCGCATGATCATCTGCGTGCCGTGCGGCTCGACCCAGGTCGAGCGCCGCGCCATCCGCGAATCCGCGCTGGCCGCCGGCGCCAGCCAGGTCTACCTGATCGAGGAACCCATGGCGGCCGCGCTCGGCGCGGGGCTGCCGGTGTCGGAGCCGTCCGGCTCGATGGTGGTGGACGTCGGCGGCGGCACCACCGAGGTCGGCGTGATCTCGCTGGGCGGCATGGTCTACAAGGGTTCCATCCGCGTGGGCGGGGACAGGTTCGACGAGGCCATCGTCAACTACATCCGGCGCAACTACGGCATGTTGATTGGCGAGCAGACCGCCGAGGCCATCAAGAAGACAATCGGCTCGGCGTTCCCGGGTGCCGAAGTCCGCGAAATGGAAGTCAAGGGCCGCAACCTGTCCGAAGGCATCCCGCGCGCGTTCACGGTATCGTCCAACGAAATCCTGGAAGCGCTGACCGAACCGCTCAATCAGATCGTGTCGGCGGTCAAGATCGCGCTGGAGCAGACTCCGCCGGAACTCGGCGCCGATATTGCCGAGCGCGGCATGATGCTCACCGGCGGCGGTGCGCTGCTGAGCGAACTGGATCGCCTGCTGGCCGAGGAAACCGGCCTGCCGGTCCTGGTGGCCGATGACCCGCTGACCTGCGTGGTGCGGGGCGCGGGCATGGCGCTCGAACGCATGGACAAGCTCGGCAGCTTCTTCTCCTACGAGTAACGGCTGGCAGGCCGCAACGAAGAAGGCCGGCCCTCGGGCCGGCCTTGCGCGTCGCAGTCCCGGCGCTTCGAAAGCACCGACAGCGCCAGCGCCATTGCGCAACCGCGCTTAATCCCCCAATGCCACTCCCTCGCGGCGCGGGTCGGCGCCGCCGGCCCAGGCCCACGTGCCATCGGGGCGCTGGCGGCGCATGATGGCCTGCGTGCCGCTGGTCATCTCGATCTGCGCGACCTCATGCCCGCGGTCTTTCAGGCCTTGCACCAGGGCCGGGCTGACCAGGCCGGCTTCCAGCTCCGTCGGTCCGTTGCGGCTGCCGAAGTTGGGCATGTTGATGGCCGCCTGCACGTCCATGTTCCAGTCCAGCAGGCCCACCAGCGTCTTGGACACGTACTCGATGATCTGCGAGCCGCCGGGCGAACCCACGGTTGCGACCAGCTTGCCGCTGTCGCGGTCGAACACCAGCGTGGGCGCCATCGACGAGCGCGGGCGCTTGCCGGGCTGCACGCGGTTGGCGACGGGCTTGCCGTTCTCGCTCGGCACGAAGGAGAAGTCGGTGAGCTGGTTGTTCAGCACGAACCCCCGCACCATCAGGTGCGAGCCGAAATAGCTCTCGACGGTAGTGGTCATGGAAATCGCGCCGCCGGTGTCATCCACCGCGACGATCTGCGATGTGGACACGCGCGGCGGCGAGCGGTCCGGCGCCAGCGCGACTGTGGCGCCAGGTGGCACGCCGGCCTCCGCCTTGTCCATGCTTTCCTCGCCGATCAGGCTCGCGCGGCTTGCCAGGTAGTCGCGGCTCAGTAGCCCCGCCACGTTGACGGGCACGAAATCCGAGTCCGCCACGTAGAGGCCGCGGTCCGCATAGGCCAGGCGCCCGGCCTCGGCAATGGCGTGCACAGCGTCGATGCCCGGCTCGACCCCGGCAGGCGTTGCAACCTGCTTCGGCTTGAGCGCGGCGAGCGCGTATTTCGGGTTCCTGGCTTCCAGCGCCTGCAAGGAGCCGAGCATCTGCGCGATAGCGATACCACCTGAGGAAGGTGGCGGCATGCCGCAGATCTTCCAGCGCTTGTAGTCGCTGCAAATGGGCGCGCGCTCCTTGGCGCGGTAATCCTTCAGGTCAACCAGCGAGAGCGAGCCCGGGTTGGCGCTGCCGTTGACCTGCTTGACGATCTCGCTGGCAATCGGGCCGGTATAGAGCACGTTCGGCCCGCGGTGCGCGATCTCGCGCAGCGTCCTGGCCAGCGCCGGATTCTTCAGCATGGTGCCGACCGGCCTGGGCTTGCCGTCCGGCGTCAGGAAGTAGGCTGCCATCTCGGGCGAAGCCGGGAGGAACTTGTCCGCGGCGATCTGCGTATAAAGGCGCGGCGAAATCGGGAAGCCCTGCTCCGCCAGCGCGATGGCCGGCTCGAACAGCTTGGCCCAGGGCAGCTTGCCATGCTGGCGGTGCGCCAGTTCCAGCGCGCGCAGCACGCCGGGGGTGCCCACCGAGCGCCCGCCGATCTGCCCTTCGCTGAAGCTCATGGGTTTGCCGTCGGGGCGCATGAAGAGGTTCTCGCCGGCGCCGGCGGGCGCGGTCTCGCGGCCGTCATAAGCCTGCACGCGCTTGCCGTCCCAGTACATGATGAAGGCACCGCCGCCGATGCCGGTGGCCTGCGGCTCGACCAGCGTCAGCACAGCCTGCATGGCAACGGCCGCATCGATGGCCGTGCCGCCCGCGCGCAGGATCTTGCGGCCGGCTTCGGTGGCCAGAGGATTGGCGGCAGCGGCCATGTGCTTGTCGGCATAAGTGGTCGTCATGCCCGGCCGGTAGCCGGACGAGACTTCCGGCGCCGCGGGCAAGGCCGTTGCCGTGGGCGCGGTTGCGGCCGGCGGCGCCGAGGACACCCCGGTTTGCGTCGAGCATGCGCTTAGCAGGGCAAGCGCCAAGGCCAGCGGGCTGGCCCGGCGCATCAATGAAAACTGCTGAGTGGCCATTTCATTATTCTCCTGAAAGGAAAGGCATTCTAGAAATCGATGCTTGCACCCTCGGGGGTGGCAGAGCGGCGTACGGCCTCGATGGCTTCGAGCCGGCGCCTTGCCTCCTCGGGGAAGCGGGCAATAAGCGCGGCGATCAAGGTCTCGCATTGCGCCAGCGCGGGTACCTTGGTATCGAACGGCGAGCCGGTCTGTACAAAGCTGCTTAACGTGGCCGTGGCGAAGCCGGCAATCGGCGACTTCCACTCGTCGGTAAACAGGACGATCCTTGCGCCCAGGCGATGCGCCGCGGCGGCAAAGTCGATGACGCTTTTCTGATAGCGGCGGTAGTCAAAGACGACCAGCGCATCGTTTGGCCCGATGTCGACCAGTACCTCGTTCGCCCGCTCCAGGGCAGGCTCGACGAGACGGACCTTGGGCCGGATATGCGTCAGGTGCGACGCGAGCCGCGAGGCCAGGAACAAGCTCGATCGTCCGCCGGTGCAGAACACGGCGGACCGCGCATTGCCGAGCAACTCGACGGCGGTGTTGAAGTCCTCCGGCGCAGCGTGCTGCGCCACGCGCTCGACCGACATCGCCAGGCTTGCCAGCGAACGCCTTTGAAAATCCTCTCCGAGTGCCGGTTCGCCCAGCGCGCCGAGCCGCGAGAGCGGTGAATTCATTGCCTCGTCGACCTCCGCCAGGAGCGCTCGCTGAAATGACGGGTAGCCGTCGAACCCCAGCTTCACGACCAGCCGGTACACCGTGGGATCGCTGACCCCGGCTTGTCCCGCGAGGTTCGAGATGGAGGTCAGCGCGGCGCTCGGGTAGCTGGCGAGCAGCGTTTCCACTACTTTCAGCTCCGACGTGGTGAAGCCGGCGGCCTGGTCTGCCAGCATTTCCCTGATTGATAACCTGGCCAAGCCGCTCTCCGAAAAAGAGACTGCCGGGCCACTATGCGGTGCGGCAGTATGACGT
>NZ_JBFTSF010000166.1:0-13842 GCF_056399905.1 Cupriavidus sp. 01L46 | reverse complement strand
GCTTCTGGATCTCACCGAACCAGCTCGTCACCAGCAGGATCAGCCCGTACATCTCCTTCATCCGCTCCTGCGCATGGCGATCGTTCGGATCGCTCACGGTCTCCAGCTGGACCTCGCGCAGCATGGACAACGTGGGGTCGATCTCGCGCCGGCGGCGCTCTTCGGCCAGGGTGCGGAAGATCGCCCAGACATCGTCGGGTGCCGAGAAATACTCGCGGCGGTCACCCGGCTGGTGAGACAGCTTGACCAGGTTCCACGACTCCAGCTCCTTCAGCCCGATGCTGACGTTGGAGCGCGAGAAGCCCAGCGCCTCGGCGATTTCGTCGGCGTTGAGCGGGCGGGAGGCGGTAAACAGCAAGGCATAGATTTGCCCAACCGTGCGGTTGATGCCCCAGCGGCTGCCCATTTCACCGAAGTGAAGCACGAAGCGCTGGATCAGGGGCGACAGATGCATCTTGTTTGTTTTGAATTTTTAGGAAGTTGTGAAAGTTTAGTACGAAAAGGCGGGCTGTGCTGCGGTGCGGGGTGCGACAACGGGTCGCTGCTGCCTGGTGTCAACGTCACGTGTCTCTGTTGTCACGTCCCACAATTCCCGACCTGAGTGCATCCAAGTCGTCAGGCCAGGGCAAACGGCGAGACACGATGAAAGTTGTCTCGCCATCGTCGTCAGAACAGCTTGATCAAACGGATCTGGGTCATGCTGCCGACCTTTGCGTTGCGCGAACTGGTTGTCGCCATGTATTGCAGCGTCAACGCGGCGTCAATGCCAGGCACCATCGCGGTATAGAACGCACCGGCATTGAGCGATCGGTATCGGCTCGAGCCCCAGGGGTTGTTCGAGTCATCCTGGTACTGCTGAACGAAGACAGTGTGCAGTCCGAGCACGCCAATTCCGCTCTTGTATGCCGCCGCGCCTTCCAATCCGATCCAGTTTCCGCTGCGGAGGTCATTGTCACGATTCTTCGTATTCAGGCCCAAGGTCACCTTTGCCGCGATGGCGACGTCCGGCGTTGGCAGGTAGGCCACTTGCACCGACGGCCGCAGCGTGTAGAAATTACCAGTGCCTATGTCGGGTGCAGGCGATGCGTTGTAGCGTCCTGTCGGAATGACGAAGGATGCGCCCAGCAATACACGCAGTTGTTCGGTCGTATAGAGCCAGCCGCCTTGCAACTCCAGGTCGCCGACGCCCGATACGTCGCCACTGGAACTGGCTGCTTCGCCGGCAAGGTTTGACTGATATGTCGCGCCGAACTGGCTGGCGATGGCCTGCTGTGCGGCCGCGGGGACTGCGGGGTTCGCCTGCACGGCCGGCGTTGCGGCAGTAGCCCTGACCGATTGGGACTTGACGCCATACGGCAGAACGCCGCCGAACGCGAAGCGACCACCGCCATAGTCCGCGTTGGTAATGTAGCCAATGCCGAGGTTGAACAGCTTGAAAGTGCCTGAGGCAGGGATCTGGGCGGTATTGGCGCCATACGTGGGATACGCCGTCACGGGGGTAGGGGACGGAAGTGGAATGGCACCACCGGGGATCGGCTTCGTCAGTGTGCTGCCGTCGTTGCCGGTCACCTTTCTGATGTCGATATAAGTCGCTGCAACGCCAACTGCAAGCCCGGCGGCATCCGGGGGTGCAAACATTTCCCCTCCGATGCTGCCTGCTATGTTGTACCGCACCTGAAAGTCTTCTCCGGCATGCGCGGTCATGCTTGCAAGGCAAGTGATGGCCGAGATGGAAAGGCGATAAACAGAAGTCTGCAACACAAGGGTCTCCTCCTTGTTATTGAAGCGACGTAAAAGAAGCCCCGCCCGCCGGCGCCATGAAGTGGCCCCAGAAGGTTAGTTTTCTGTCTGCGGGGCGGCTGGCGCCTTCAGGCCGCCTTGGGGAGGCGCATGTCGAGGCGGACCTTTGGCGGATCGATCAAATCAAGGGCTCGCTGGAGGATGTGCTCGGCCTGAGAGGCCGGGCCTTCGGCGAGCACGCATCGGTCCGGACGGACAACCACCATCCAGTCGAGCGGGGCCAAACGGGGCAACACGACCTCATCCAGCGCTTCGAGACGCCGGCCTTTGGGAGCGAGATGCTGCGCCTGGGCACGTTGGCACCATTGCCACACCTTGCCGCCGGCGAGGGACCAGCGCGTCATGAGCTCAGGCGACAGCCGCGTTGCGGGGTCGAAACCGAATCCGATGACTGCACATTCAAGCCCCAGGCAATCGTCGCTAAGTGTCGGGATTCCGCTTTCAGCTGGTCGGACCCAGCCCTGTGGAAAGCTCGAACCTGCACGCAGCTTCTCGGTGCCGCGCACGCGCACAAACAGGCCATTGTCAAATGTGTTTGCGGGCTTGACTTTCAAGTCTTCGAACAAGGCACGGCCACGTGGCAATAGCCGCATCGCGCTCATGCATCCGTGAATGGCGAGTGCCGCCGCTCTGTTGCGTGGCATGACAAGTGCCCCAAGGAAGCGCGCCAGGTTGATGATCTTCCTTGCGTGAGGCCGGCGTTCCTGATCATAGCTGTCGAGAATCTGCTCGCTCGCCTGGCCGCGTAGCACCCACGCCAGCTTCCACCCAAGGTTCGCCACGTCTCGCAGGCCGGCCACCAGTCCTTGCCCGGCAAAAGGTGGGGTAATGTGAGCGGCGTCACCAGCCAGGAAACATCGACCCTTCGAGAACGACTTGGCTTCGCGTGCATGAAATCGATACACAGCGGTGCGTTCGATCTGGATCTTTTCAACATCGCACCACGGCGCTAGCAGTTTGCGCACCGATTCTGGCCGCTCCATTTCCTCGGCACGTTCTCCCGGCTTCAACATGAATTCCCAGCGCTGGCGCCCCCCTGGCGCGACCATATGTGGCGTTGGCCTTGCCGGGTCGCAGAGAAATTCGCAATGGTCAATGGCATTCGGTACGCCAAGCGCGTCGACGATCAGCCAGTCCTGCTGGAATGTGCGGCCCTCGAAATCCAGCCCTAACTCACGCCGGACCAGTGAACCTGCGCCATCGATGCCAACCATGTACTTCGCCCTGACCTGCAGGGCAGGCGAGCCAGCTGATTTCACGACGGCATGCACATGGTGACCATCATCGACGAACGACTGGAGTTCAGCCCCGAGGCGAACGTCMACGGTGCGGTACGCTGACAGCTTCTTGCGCAGCACCGCCTCCAGCTCCGGCTGGTAGAACGTGACGAGCATCGGATGGCCATCGACAATCCTCGCGCTGTTGATGCGCGCAAAGCGGCCGAACAGCGGCGAGCGGTATTGCACCTTCGGAATTGCCACCGTGGCGAATTCTCCCTCCGCTACGCCCACGAGCTGCAGAATGCGCAGTGCCTCGTTGTCCAGCGCGATCGCGCGCGGCTTCGCAAAAATTTCCGTGGCGCGGTCGATGGCCAGGACGCGAATCCCGTAGCGGCCAAGCAGGTTGGCCAGCGCTGCCCCCACCGGCCCCAGTCCAACAAGCAGGACATCCGTATCGAGCATGCTTCCCTGCGGAGTCTTCCCGGTGTTCGTCATCATTGCTCCTGCCATGCGGAGATCACGGGATAGCGGGCTACCAGTGCCATTGCCGCCTGACGTGACGCAACCGGTCCKGAGATATCGGCCACGGTACCGCGCTCGGGACAGAGCCGGGCTTTAACGCGGGTGTCAGACATGCCATGTCCGGCAAGCGCGGCCTGGATGACGTGCTCGACGGCGCGCAGTCGCAGGTCCGGCTTTGAGACCTTGCCGACGGCCGTAAGGGGTAGTGCTGACATGATTTCGATGCGCACCGGCACCGCCGCACGTTCAGGAATCCTCTCGCGGGCGTACTCCATCAACGCTTCGGTGCAAGTCTTTGCGCCCGGCCTGAGTACCGCGAAGGCCACCGGCAATTCGCCCGCATGGGTGTCTGGCTGCCCAACCGCAGCGACCATGGCGACTGCGGGGTGCGCGGCGATTGCATCCTCGATCATCGACGGATCGATGTTATGGCCGCCACGGATAATCAGGTCTTTCGCGCGGCCGCACAGCGTGAGAGATCCATCCGCATCAAGGCGGCCCAGGTCGCCCGTGTTGAACCATCCGCCCTCGATCCAGATGCCGCGGTTGTCGGCTTCCCGCAGGTAACCGGGAAAGACATTGGGGCCGCGTATGCCGATCACGCCGGTCATACCGGCTTCGGCAAGTTCGGCGGGCCGGCCATCTGCATGTAGCTTGAACAGCTTCAATTCCTGATACGGAATGCGGATGCCAACCGTAYCGGCCTTGGGCGCGGCTTGTAGCGGGTTGACGGTTGACACGCAACTACCTTCCGTCAGGCCATATCCCTCGTGGATGCGAACACCAGTGACCCCTTCAAACTCGTGTGYGATCTGACTGGGTAGCGGCGCGGCACCACAGAGAACGTGGCGCAAGGTCGGGATCCCGTCCGCAGGCAACGGCCTGGAAAGCAGTGCTGCCAGTATGGTTGGCACGGCGGAAAACGTGGTGGCCCCAAATCGGTTGGCAATCTCCCAGAAGGCGTCTAGCAGGCCCGGCGTCCGATACCCGCCAGCTGTCAGCATGACGATTTCCGAACCGCTGTGAAGCGCACCGAGTCCGGTCACCATGGCGCCATTCACGTGGAAAAGCGGCAACCCCGCCAGCATCACGTTGCACCGGTCGTCAATCCGTTGAAGGACCCATGCCATCACGGCTTCATTCAGGTGACTGTGCACGGCCACCTTGGGATACCCGGTGGTGCCACCCGTATGAAAATAGGCGCACGGCTCGGTGGGGGTGAATCGCCGCCCGCTGATCAGCCGCGTACTGTCGGATTCGGCCAGCGCGTCATGGAAGTCAAGCACCTGCACGCCGGGACGGCTCGGCATCTTGCCGCGCGGGATGTGACCGCCGGAACCGGTACGCCGCCCCATCGCCGCCGTCGGGTCGACCTRCAGGATCGTCTCGATCCGAGGCAGCCTGTCGGCGACTTCCACGGCTTTTTCCCAGATACTCCCTTCGGTGGTGGGCCCCAGGGCGATGACAACCTTGGCTTCCGTCTCTTCGCAGATCCGGGCAACGTAGCTGGATTCCAGCATCGGGTTGATCGGGCTGGCGATGCCGGCAGCCTCGGCACCCCATAGTGCCAGGTGGCTCTCGATCAGGTTCGGTAGCAGGATTGCGACTGGCACGCCCGGCGTGATACCCAGGCGGTGCAGTGTATTAGCAGCGCGATGGATGCCTTCCAGCAATTCGGCATAACGGACGTCGCGCGTCGGCGCGCAGGGGCTGCCATCCAGTAGGAGCCGCAGGGCCACGCGTTCCGACCAGCGCTCGCAAGCGGTCCGTAGTACCTCGTAAGTGTTTGTGGCGCGGATCACGTACTGCCAGGGCGTGCGTTCGATCTGTTCCACGTCCTCCAGTCGCCTGACGACCTCTGGCATGGCGCTGATTGCAAGGCTACTCATAAGACTTCACTCTCGTTCCAAATACTGCGATGGGATGCCACATGTTTCGTCGCCAACTGGCGTGGTCGTCATGCCGATGTGATAACGGTGGTCTGCTCACCCAGGTCGATGATGCCGTCATCTGTGCGAATCGAGGCCCGGATGCTATCGCCGGGCCGAAGGTAGGCGGGATTGGTCAGGCCGCGGCGCACAAACATGCGCCATTTGCCGGCGTCGCTGAGAAAATGTTTCGCCATGAGCATAGCGAGCTTGCCCGGCGCGCGGGCCGCGCAACCGGCTGGCGTACCGGTGGCGATCAGGTCGCCTGTGTGAACGTCGTGCATGGATGCCAGTTCAGTCAAGGTTGAAGCCGGCGCATGGATCATATCGGCGCAGTAGGCGTCCTGCCGGGGCTGTCCGTTGACATCCAGGCGCATCCGCAATTCCGGCCAACGTTGCCACTCTTCYGGTGTCAGCAATATGAGCCCAGGGCCAACGGGCCCGAAGCCGCGATAGCTCTTGCCCTTGTAGAACTGACCCTGCGGCAATTGCACGTCACGTGCCGACAGGTCATTGACGATGGTCACGCCGGCAAGCCAATCACCGAGAGCGTCGGGGCTGACCTTCACGCCAGGTTGCAAATCCCGCCGCAACACCAGCCCGAGCTCGATCTCGTAGTCGAGCAGCTTGACGTGGGCCGGGGAGGCAACCGGAGCATCCGCGGCCGTGATGCATGAGGATGCCTTCGTGAAGATGGTGTTGAAGGGAAAATTCTCGACACGCAGACCGGATTCCATGACGTGGCTGCGGTAGTTGATGCCTTGGCAGAGGAATTGCTGGTTCTGCGTGACGGGTGCGAGAAGCTGGACGGCCTCGCGCGGAATCGTTGCCTGCGCCGCCGGCACTTGCCAGATGCTTTGCCAGTGTTTGGTAAGCAACTCGCCTGTGGTCGCGGCGTTGGCCTGCAACGGCGCGATGCGCGCGCCAAAGAGAATGCCCCATTGCGGGCCATCCGTATGGATGTAGCGAATTACGGTACGAGACATGATATTTCCTAGGGAATTGCTTAGTTCTAAAGCCAGGGTCTGGCGGGTGCGCCCAGCGCAGTTTCGATCAGCTTGAGCCGCGCCGGCGCAATCGCCTTGCGGTGTACCAGCCTCAGCACCTTCAGCACATTGCGCAAAGTCTTTCGTGGCTTCATCGAGGCCGGTGCGTCGGCACCCCAGGCCCAGATACCGCCGAAATCAAGCGGCGAGTAAGCGGTTTCGAAATCCGCGGTGAAAAGGTCCCCATCGGTGTAGTGCTCCAGCTCAAAGCCGTCCGGGTCGCGCCAGTAGTCGAACAACTGGCTTCCMAGCAAGTGCCGCCCGATGCCCCACATGTGCGAATGGCCTTGCGCACGCAGCACCTGTTGACCTTGTCCGAGCGCATCGAGATCGATGACTTCGTACGCGCTGTGCTCGTATTTCTCTTCGATGCCACCCACCAATACGAGGGTGTGGTGGTCGGCTGGCGCCTGGCCAAGGTCGAGCCGGCAGAAGGCCAGGTTGGGACTGCCATCCGCGAGGTACTGCACATCGGTAGGAATGACACCAAGTACGGTCATGTACCACGCCGCCATGGTGGCAAAGTCCACGGTTTGAAGTACAACATGACCCAGCCGGACAATACTGGCCGGCTCAATCGGGGTGCGAACGGTGCGGTTGACTCGCGACGTATGTTGCGCCGTGTTGGTCAACGTCATGGGTGGGCGCATGGGCAGAGCTTCGACACGCTGCTGGCCTTGCACGAGCCAGACACTACGGCCGGAGGGATCGAATAGCTCGACACCGCGGCCGCCTCCGGGAATCTGTTGTTCGGACAACCACGTGGCGCCAAAGCGATCGACATACCGATGCAAGTCGGTATCGTCGGACATGCGAAAGGCAGGCCCAACGAAGCGGCTCGCCGCCGAACGTTCGGCCACGGCAATGCAAGGGGCCGTCCCGGCGCCACGGGCCGTGATCCGGTCAGGCGAGACGCTGACCAGATGCATGCCGAAATCGCGCCAGAAGCGTTCAGTCGCCGGCAGGTCTTTCTTTTCCCAGCGAAGGAACGCCAGTTCCACGGCTCTACCGAGCGGCTTTGGGCGCGTGAGCCGTTGCACGCCAGGTGGCAGCCGGCTCTCCGGGTGAGACTCCGGCTGGCGGAGCATGACAGTCGATTTGGGCATGAAGTCTCTAACCGCTGAGCGGTCCGTTTGAGATTGTTTTGGATCAGCGCCATGCATGCAGGTGCTGCCAAGGAGGCGCCACGGCGCTTGCGACGTCGGAATGCGGAGGCAATCGACGTCGTTCATAGGCGTGATAATAGTATTATTGTCATAATGACAGATAGCTCGTTAACACCTAGGGGGGCGATAAGGTGGGGCGGTCGCAGCGCCCCGCCGCGCGCAAGGTGTGGGGCGTTTCGCGTCTACCGGCCAAGGGATCGCATGCCGGCAGCCATACGAGCCGCATCGCCCGGAGCACTGGCGACCGAAATGGCTGCGACCCAGGGGGTCTCCCGGTTCAGCACCGACCGGTGCGCAGTTGAGTCGGGTAAGCGATACACCGATAGAGCCGGGTTGACGACTTGGATACGCGATCGTCGGCGTGGGCCCGTGGCCCCCGGCCCCGCGCTGCGAGGACGGATTCTGTGGGGCAGCCAGCACTTCATCGAACGCAAAGCCGGCTTGGACTCTGATGCGCGCTATCCAACATGGGCTGGGTAAGCCGAATCGCGGCCCAAAGTCCATGTGAGCGACGATCAGCGGAATACGGCAAACCGTATGGTGATCGGCATTTTCGGTAACCTATATCTTGCGACGGGCGGTCATTACGCTTCTAATGAGTTCGTGGCAGGCTAAGGCTGGCAGAGGGCGATATGCGCTGCACAAAATGCGGGTTCGAGAACCCCGCGGGAGGAAAATTCTGCGAGGAGTGCGGGAAAAGGCTTGCGCAGATCTGCCCGCAATGTGGCCAGGAGTCCAGCCCCACAGCAAAGTTCTGCGGTTCTTGCGGCGCGCCCATGACGGAGCTGGCCGCAACGCTAGTCGCTGCCGCAGTGCCAACGCCCGCTGTCCCCGCACCGGTTCTTTACACACCGCCCTATCTCGCCGAACGCATCCTCGCCGAGCAGGCCGCGATGGAGGCCAGGGGGCAGGCTGCCGGCGAACGCAAGACCATTACGGCGCTGTTCGCGGACATGGCCGGCTCGACCGCCTTGATCCAGGACCTGGACCCCGAAGAAGCACGCGGGCTGATTGACCCCGTGATCGGGCTGATGATGGAGGCCGTGCATCACTACGAGGGATACGTTGCCAAATCCCTGGGCGATGGCATCCTGGCGCTGTTCGGCGCGCCGATTGCTCACGAGGACCACCCCTTGCGGGCGTTGTACGCGGCRCTGCGCATGCAGGAAGCGATTCGGCGCCTTGGTGACCGGTTCCGTCTGGAGCAGGGTGTCCCGCTGCAGATCCGGGTCGGCATCCATACCGGCGAAGTGGTGGTGCGCTCGATCCGCAAGGACGACTTGCGCGCGGACTACGACCCGGTGGGGCACACGATCCATATCGCCGCCCGGATGGAAGGCGTCGCAACACCGTCGTCGATCCTCGTCAGCGAATCGACCCATAAGCTGACCGAGGGGTACTTCGAGTTCAAGGGCCTCGGGACCACGCGCGTGAAGGGCATTCGGGAGCCCCTTGCGGTCTATGAGGTGCTCGGCCTAGGCCCCTTGCGCACGCGCCTGCAAGTGGCGGCGCTTCGCGGTCTGGCGCGTTTTGTCGGCCGCCAGGCCGAATTGGAGCGCCTGCAGGAGGCGTCGGAGTCGGCCAGGGCGGGGCAAGGGCAGATCGTTGGGGTGGTGGGCGACGCGGGCGTCGGCAAGTCGCGTCTGTACCACGAGTTCAAGGCACGCTCGCAGCGGGGCTGCATGGTGCTCGAAACCTTCTCGGTTTCACATGGCAGGGCCTTTCCCTATCTGCCTTTGATCGATCTGTTGAGAAACTACTTTCAGATTGCCGCGCAGGATGACGAACGGCTGTATCGCGAGAAAGTCACCGGCAGGTTGCTGACTCTGGATCGCACACTGGAGGACCATCTGCCCTATCTGCTCTACCTGCTCGGTATCAGCGAAGCGGGCTCGGCGCTGCCCAAGATGGATGCCACCATCCGGCGCCAGCGCACCTTCGAAGCCATTGCACGGCTACTTGTGCGTGAGAGCCGGAATCAGCCGCTGATGCTCTTGTTCGAAGACTTGCAATGGCTGGACAGCGAGACCGAGGCCTTTCTCAATATCCTCATCGAGCATGTGCCGCGCACCAGATTGCTTCTGCTCGTCAACTACCGCCCGGAATACGCGCATGATTGGGGCGGGAAACATTACTACACCCAATTGCAACTGGAACCGCTGGGGCAAGCGGAGGCACAGGGTCTGCTCATGGCGCTGTTGGGAGACCATCCCTCGCTCGTGCCCCTGAAACTGCTCATCCTGGCCAAGACGGAGGGTAATCCGTTCTTTATGGAGGAAGTCGTCAAGACGCTGGCCGAGGAGAGTGTCTTGCTTGGCCAGCCCGGCAGCTACCGGATCGAGAACTCCCCTTTGTCACTTCATATTCCGACGACCGTGCAGGGGGTGCTCGCCGCGCGTATCGACCGCCTTCCCGTCGCCCAGAAGGACTTGCTGCAGACCCTTGCGATCATCGGCAAAGAGTTTCCCTTGAGTCTGATCCAGCATGTCACCGCGCAACCGGAAGAGGCTCTGCGCCCGCTTCTGAGTGACCTTCAAGCCGGCGATTTCATCTACGAGCGTCCGGCATTCCCGGAAGTGGAGTACGCGTTCAAACACGCGCTTACCCAGGAGGTGGCCGCTAACTCCCTCCTGACAGGTCAGCGCAGCGTGCTGCATGAACGCACAGCCCGGGCCATCGAGACACTGTTTCCGGGTCGGTTGAAGGACTATTGCAGCGAACTGGCTCACCATTACAGCAAGAGTGGCAATGTGCCGAAGGCCATCGAATACCTCCATCTTGCGGGCCAGCAGGCCTTGCAGCGTTCAGCACAGATCGAAGCGATCCATCATCTCAGTGCAGCCCTCGAACTGCTCAAGTCCGTGGCGGACACCCCCGAACGCGCACGCGAGGAACTCACCCTGCTCCTGACCCTCGGTCCCGCCTGGATGGCCGCTCGAGGCTATGGTGCGCCAGAGGTGGAGGCCACCTACACG
The DNA here is from genome assembly GCF_056399905.1 of Cupriavidus sp. 01L46. NCBI lineage: Bacteria > Pseudomonadati > Pseudomonadota > Betaproteobacteria > Burkholderiales > Burkholderiaceae > Cupriavidus > Cupriavidus sp. 01L46. Next base: position 3,185 of record NZ_JBFTSF010000166.1, on the reverse strand, counting down.
CGTGCATTGGCCTTGTGCGAACAGGGCGGAGAAATACCGCAGATCTTCTCGGCACAGCTAGGACTTTGGTCGTTTTATCTGTTGCGTGCGCAACTCAGTACGGCACACGCCTTGGCGCAGCGGCTGCTCGGTTTCGCGCAGGATAAACAGGATCCGGAACAGCTCGCGGAGGCGCACCGCATTCTTGGCGCCACCTTGTTCCGTCTGGGCGAGATCAGGATGGCCCGCACCCATATGGAGCAGGCGCTGGCACTGCACCGCCCTGAGCGGCAAACATACAGCAAACTTCTACGCTATGCGCCGAACCTCGCCCTTCATATCCGGAGCACATTAAGCTGGACGCTCTGGTTTCTGGGCTTGCCGGACCAGGCACGCGCGCGCAGCGAGGAAGCGCTGGCGCTGGCCAGAAAGTCCTCTGATCCGTTCGGCCTTGCCTTGTGCCTGATCTTCGCGGCCGAATTGCACCAGTACCGGCGCGAAGTGCAACTGGCGCGGGAGTGTGCAGACGCCGCCATCGCACTTTCGAGCGACCAAGGGTTCCCCCTCTATCTGGGTTGGGGAACGATCCTGCGCGGCTGGGCGCTGGCCGAGCAGGGTAGTCATGAGGAGGGAATCGCGCAAATACATCAAGGCCTCAGCGCCCACGAAGCGACCGGGGCGGCATTGGGTCGGCCGAGGCTTCTGGCACTGCTCGCCAACGCTTACGGAAAAGCGGGGCAAGCCGAGGAGGGGCTTCGTGTGCTGAGTGAGGCGTTGGCTCTGGTGAAGAACACGGGCGAGCGGTTCGCTGAGCCGATTCTGCTTCGGCTCAAGGGGGAACTGATTCTAATGTTGTCTGACGGCGAAGCCGGCTCGTCCACCAGGGCCAAAGAAGCCGAAGCGTGTTTTCAGGCGGCAATCGCCATGGCTCGTGACCAGGGTGCCAGGTCAGTCGAGCTGAAAGGCGCGCTGAGCATGGCCCGGCTATGGCAATGCTGCGGCAAGATGGATGCTGCGCGCTCGATCCTGGCCGGTATTCATGGCACGTTCGCCGAGGGATTCGATACCGTTGACTGGCAAGACGCAAAAGTACTGTTGGAAGCGCTGACGTAAGCGGCCAGGCCAGGCTCGCGCAGGCGTCTGCCGACGACGCGTGGTCGGCCGAGCATTCTCGCGCCGCCGAGGCGCGGGCTATTCCGGCTGGATACCGGCGGCCTTGATCACCTCAGCCCATTTCGCGGTCTCGCTGCGCACGAACGCTGCCAGCTCTTCTGGCGTCGATGGGGAGGGTTGGCCTCCGGTCCGGCCGAAGTACTCGGTGGCCTCCGGGCGCACCAGCCCCTGTCGAATCAGCTGGCTCATACGCGCGACGACCGGTTTTGGCGTGGTGGCAGGGAAGAAGGCGGCAACCCAAGCCGTCATCTCGTACCCTGGCAAGCCGCTTTCCGCCATGGTCGGGACATTGCCGAGCAGGGGATGGCGCCTGGACGTGGTCACGGCGACTGCGCGCAGCTTCCCGTTCTGGATGAATGGCAGGGCTGGATTGATGTCGGAAATCATGAAGTCGACCTGGTGGCCCATCAAGTCGGTCAGGGCCTGCGGCACGCCCTTGTAGGGCACGTGCAGTGCCGGTGCGCCGCTCTTGATCTTGTAGAGCTCACTGGCGACCCGGGTGGAGGAACTGCCGCTGGCGAAGGACATCTTGCCTTGCCGGTCTTTCGCCAGCGTGGTCAGCTCTGCCAACTTCTGCACCGGGCTGTCGGATGGCACCACCAAGACCAATCCGCTCTTGGCGATCAACGACACCGGCGCGTAATCTTTGATGGGATCATAGGGCAGCTTCTTGAAGAGGGACGCATTGGCCGCGTGGGTGGTATTTGTCGTGATGAGCATCGTGTAGCCATCTCCGGGCGCTGTCGCGACCGCCGTGGCCGCGATGAACCCGTTGGCACCGGGGCGGTTTTCCACGACGACGGACTGGCCGGTCTGGGCAGTGATGATCCGCGCGATGTAGCGCGCGGCGTTGTCCGTTCCACTGCCTGCAGGGAAGGGCACCACCACACGGACCGGTTTGGCCGGATACTCGTTCAGGCCATCTGCCCACACCAGTTGCGACGCCGCGGAGGCAGCAACTAGTCCGGACAGCAGGGCGAGCATGCGTCGCCGGGGAAATCGCTGGATCATCTTGTCTCCTCCTGTATCTTGGGATCTGATTGATTCACTTGGTCGAGCTTGCGTCAGGTCAGCGGATCGTGTGCGCGAATGACAATCAGCTCGCGCTTCCCGTCTGCCGATTCGATGCTGAGTTCCGCACCGTCGGGAACGTAGACCCACTCCCCGGTCCCGGCGGCGAAACGCTCCCCTTCGATGCGCCCGTGGATCGTGCCACTGCGAACGAAGAGCACCTGCTCGGTCTCGCCGAGCCTGTGTGGCTCGGCGCCRCCATCCGGATCAAGGTCGACCATGTAGATGTCGAGAAAMCGGGAATCGACGGTCTGGCGTGTGATRACCGGCCTGGCGAGCGCGCCMYGGTAGTGCGGCAGCGCGATYGCTTCGGTGCTGATTGGAACGTCGCGGACATCGGCGGCACCGGCCTGAAGGCGCGGGTCGCCCGGGCCGGTCGCGATCACCGCTGCGTTCGGGTTTTCGCTGTACGGCGGAGCGTAGACCACCATCACCCGTACCGGTTCGTCGCCGATGACCTCGAAGCGATGGAAGACGCCGGCCGCATTGAAGCTCCAGTCCCCTGCGCGCAAGATGCGCTGTTTTCCGGGTAGTTCGCCGATACCCTCGCCGGCGAGCAGGAGCGACGCCTGCTCGAGGTCCGGGTGTGCGTGCGGCAACGCGCCTTGGCCCGGGGAGATCGTGCCCAGCAGGACCTCGAGCCGGCGCGCGCCGACAGTCTCCTTGCCAATGATGCGCTGGTTCGCCGTGCCCGTGTGGTTGGCCGGTGCGTACGCGGGCACGTCGGCGGCCCTCCGCACAAAGGATGATGTCATTTCGGTGTCTCCTTGTTCAAATAGTGAAGTCTGTCAGTGAAGTCTGTCGCTCAGCGGCGGCTGTCGGGGATGGCCAGCGCCGGATAGTGCTCGGTCAGCTTGGCTGGAATCTCCAGATCCAGGATGAAACGGTCGCCGCGGTACCAGAACAGCCCTGCCAGCAGCACGTTGCCGTCGACATCCAGGGTCGATCGGACGATCCTGGCG
>NZ_JBFTSF010000165.1:0-13845 GCF_056399905.1 Cupriavidus sp. 01L46 | reverse complement strand
GAAAAGAGGGACCCATGTCTGAGTATCGCCTTAAGGCGATGCGAGTTTGGGTCCCGGCCGCTCTTTTCGTGAAATCCCGAGGGGGWTGTCGCCCYATCCGGCGCGCCTTTTTTGCCTACCTTTTTTGGCAAGACAAAAAAGTAGGTCGCCGCCCCGCAGGGGTGGTGAAACTGCAGTTGCTTTTGACTTTGACGTTAAGCACCCGAAGCGAAAAACCATCACCTCAACGACATCCCCGAAGCCAAAATCACCAAAGCATACCTAGGCAAATCCCGAGCCAACGTAGCATCCAGCGCCTGCGCCGAAGACCCCACCACAACATACCCCGCATCCTCCAGCTGGCTGCGCGTGGCCGGCACATCAAGCACGGCCGCCACATCGCGGCTAATGCGATCCACCACATCAGCCGGCGTAGCCGCAGGCGCAAGCAAGCCCTGCCAGCTTTCCACCGCGAAACCGGCGGCACCTGCCTCCGCCATGGTCGGCACCTGTGGCAGCGCCTTCGAGCGGTAAGGCGTGGTCACCGCCAACGCAGTCAGCCGGCCGGAGCGCACGTAATCGGTCACCGCCGCGAGCGTGATGAGCGTTGCGTCGATATGCCCGCCAAGCAAGTCGACCGTGGCGGGCGCGCCCCCGGCGTAGGGAATGTAGTTGACCTTGATGCCGGTCTGGCGCGATAGCATTTCATGGGCCACGTGGGCAATGCCGCCATTGCCCGGCAGGCCAAGCGTGATCCCGCCCGGCTTCCTGCGTGCCAGCGCGATGTAGTCCTGCAGGTTGCGCACGCCAAGATCCGGCCTGGCGACCAGGATCTGCGGATTCACCACCGCCTTGCTGACACCGCGAAACGCGCGGCTCGCATCGTACGGCAGCGTCTTGAACAGCGAGGCGTTCAGCGTCACGCCTTCGCCACCCAGCAGCAAGGTGTAGCCGTCCGGCCTGGCCCGCGCCACCTGCGCGGCACCCAGGGTGCCGCTGGCGCCCACCACGTTTTCCACCACCACGGGCTGGCCCCATTTCTCGCTGAGCTTGAGCGCCAGCGTACGCGCGAGCTTGTCGGCGCTGCCGCCGGGCGCCACCGGCACCACGATGCGCACGGGACGCGCGGGGAAGGCTTGCGGGGCCTGCGTGGCATCGCTGTGCAAAGGCACGCCAGCGGGTACGCCAGCGATGGCGGCCGCAGCGGCGGCGACGGGCAGGCAGAGGAGGGCGCGGAACAGGGTGCGACGTTGCATGACGGTGTTGCCGGAGGCGAATCGAGCGCAAAGCTTAGAAAGCGTGGCGCTCGCGGCCAACGAATCTTTCCGCGCATGGATATGCGCCCGCGCTGTGCTGCCGCGGGCAACGGAATGCGCATAACGATTGGCTCTTTTATTCGTTCCGTGCCCGTCGGCGCTTGCGTACAGTTTGTCGGCTGCATTGCACCAACGACTTAGCCAACAAGAACTCGAACACACCATGACCCGCACTCTTTCGCTGCGCTCCCCGCGTCCTCTTGTCTTCGCTGCCGCCTTGCTGGCCGGCACCTTCTTTGCCGGCGCCGCGCAGGCCGACGCCACGCTCGACAAGATCCGCCAGCGCGGCAAGATCGTGGTCGGCATCATGCTGTCCGGCAGCGCCTTCGGCTCGATCGATCCCGCCACGCAAAAGCCCGTCGGCTTCAACGCGGACCTCGCGCAGGACCTGGCCAGGCAGCTCAATGTGGAGCTGGAAACGGTGCAGGTGCAGCCGTCCAATCGGGTGCAGTTCCTGCAGCAGGGCAAGGTCGACGTGCTGATCGCCGCGATGGAATACAACGCCGAGCGCGGTGAGCAACTGGGCCACGTGCCTACGCCTTACTATCGTGTGGGCGGCGCGGTGATCGTGCCCAAGCAAAGCGATATCCGCCGCTGGGAAGACTTGAAGGGCAAGACGGTGTGCATCTCGCAGGGCAGCAGCTATACGCGCCCGGTGCAGGTGGAATACGGCGCCATCCCGAAGGGCTTCAAAGGCTCGGCGGAATCGCTGCTGGCGCTGCGCGGTGACAACTGCGCCGGCGCCGTGCACGACAACACGCTGCTGCAGCCGCTGGTGCGGGGCAACCCGGAATGGCAGAACTACCGCATCGTGCTGCCTGAGCTCAATCCCGCGCCGACCGTGATCTGGACCCGCAAGGGCGAGCAGGACACTATTTCTGCGGTGGACCGCATCGTGCAGAACTGGCATCGCAGCGGCTGGCTGGTTGCCGCCGAGAAGAAGGCCGGCATCCTGCCGCCGTCGCCGGCGCTGACCGAGCTGCATGACAAGTTCAAGGGCGGCCGTTCCTGATGGACGCAGCGATTGCCTGGTGGATCGATGCGGCGCACCGCATMGGCCTGAACTACGCGTTCCTCGCCGATGCGTATGACCGCGCCTCCTTCGTGCATGGCGCTTGGGTAACCATCCAGCTGGTGCTTTGCACCCTTGCCGGCAGCCTGGCCGCCGGAGTGGGAATGGCGGCGGCGCTGACTTCGCGCAACGCGCTGCTGGCCGGTGCCACGCGCGCGTTTGTGGAAGTCACCCGCAACACGCCAACCCTGGTGCAGCTCTACTGCGCCTTCCTGGTTCTCAACATGCTGATCACCCATGCCTTGCAGGACGCGCAGCGGACMAATCCACTCACGCCATTCTTGTGGGTGGTGGTGGTGCTGTCGCTGCACAAGGGCGTGTTTCATGCCGAAGCCTTGCGCGCCGGCATCGAGGCGGTGCCCAAGGTCACGCTGGAGGCGGCGGCGTCGCTCGGCTTTGATCGCCGCACTTTGCTCTGGCGCGTGCAGTTGCCGCTGGCGGTGCGCTTTGCCCTGCCTGCCCTGGTCAACAATTCCGTGGAGCTGGTCAAGGCCACGGCGGTGGCGTCCGCGATTGCGGTGGGCGATATCACCTACGCCTCCATCATGATCTGGACCCAGCGCGACAACGTGCTGGAACTGATGGTGCTGTTGCTGTTGTTCTTCGGCCTGCTGACCTGGGTGGTCAGCCAGGCGGGCAACTGGCTGGAACTTCGACTAAGGATGCCCGGCTATGGCGAGCGCTGATTCCACTTATCTCGCCGCGTCCGCAACGTCGCGCGCCGGTCGTTATGCCGGTCTGCTGTGGCTCCTGCCGCTGGTGGCGGTGGCGCTGGCGGCGACCCGCCATCCGGACCTGGCCCGCGCGCTGGCCAGCGCCTGGCAATGGTCGCCGGCGCTGGTGCGCGGCTTCCTGGTCAATATCGGCGTGAGCCTGCTGGCGATCTTGCTGGGCACGGCCGKCGGGCTGCTGGTTGGCGCGTTGCGCCTGTCGCCGGTGGCGCTTCTGTCACGCCCGGCGCATCTGTACGTGCAGGTGTTCCGCAATGCGCCCTGGCTGGTGCTGATCTATTTTTCCACCTACGTCTTCCCGTTCGAGGTGAATATCGGCAGTCATATCGTGCCGTTCCCCGACTGGTTCAAGGTGGTGGTGGGGCTGGCGCTGCCGGCCAGCGCCAATGTGGCCGAGGTGCTGCGCGGCGCGGTGCAGTCGATCCCGCTCACGCAGTGGGAGGCGGCCAGCTCGATGGCGTTCTCGCGCTGGCAGATCCTGCGGCTGATCATCGTTGCGCAATGCGTGCGCCGCATGCTGCCGCCGTGGATGAACCTGTACGCCACGCTCACCATGGGCACCGCGCTGGCCTCGCTGGTGGGCGTGCACGATCTGCTCGATACCGCGCAGATCGCCAGCAATACCGTCAACCAGACCGCCTTCACCGTGCTGATTTATTTCACCGTGCTGGCGATGTTCTTTGCCTGGTGCTACCCGATTTCGCGCTTCACCCGTTTCCTGGAACAAAAATATGCTGTTGCCTGAACATAACGGCGGGCCCGTGTTGTCCGCGGTCCCCGTGGCTGCCGCGCCGCTGGTTGCGCTCAAGGACGTGCACCTTGCCTTTGGCGGCAACCCGGTGCTCAAGGGCATCGACCTGGAAGTGCGGCGCGGGCAGGCGGTGTCCATCATCGGTCCGTCCGGCTCGGGCAAGTCCACCATCCTGCGTTGCCTTACCGGCCTGCTGGAGCCGCAGCAGGGCACGGTGACGGTCGGCGGCGTTGCAGTGCGCGAACTGCGCAGCGAGGCCGAGCGCATTGCGCTGCGCAAGCGTGTGGGCTTTGTCTTCCAGCAGTACAACCTGTTTCCGCACCTGACCGTGCTGCAGAACCTCACCATCGCGCCATTGCGCGTGCTGGGACGCGGCCGCGCCCAGGCGGAGGCCACCGCCATCGCGTTGCTGCGCAAAGTGCGCCTGGCCGACAAGGCGGGCGCGTATCCGGGCGAACTCTCCGGCGGCCAGCAGCAGAGGGTCGCGATCGCTCGCGCGCTGGCGATGGAGCCGGAGCTGATCCTGTTCGACGAGGTGACCTCGGCGCTGGACCCGGAGACGGTGGGCGAGGTGCTGACCGTGATCGGCGACCTGGTCGAGGAGGGGCTGACCTGCCTGCTGGTGACGCACGAGATGCGCTTTGCGCAAGAGATCAGCGACGAGGTTTACTTCACCGAAGGCGGGCGCATTGTCGAGCATGGCCCGGCCAGCCGCATTTTCAGCGCGCCGCGCAGCGAGCGCACGCGCGCCTTTCTCAACCGCTCGCTCGGCACAGCCCCGCGCGCGCAGGCCGATCCCTTCGTTTTCTCTTTCGACAAGCTGCGCTTCGCCGTCTGAGCGCGGCACAAGCCAAACTCCCTATCGAGCAACCATGAGCCATCATCGCGATACCCAACTGATCCACGCCGGCACGCCGCCCTTTGTCCAGGGCCACGGCCCGGTCAATGTGCCGGTGGTGCGCACCAGCACCGTGCGCTTCGAGAACTCCGACGCCTATGACGATATCCGGGCGCGCCATGCGCGCGGCGAGCGTGTCAGCTCCTATGGCCGGCAGGGCATGGATACGCACCGCGCGCTGGAAGACGCGATTGCCGGGCTCGAAGGCGGCAATCGCACCTTCCTGGCGCCCTCGGGGCTGGCGGCGATCTCGCTGACCTTCCTRGCGCTGCTGTCGCCGGGTGACCATGCGCTGGTGGTGGACAGCGTCTATGCGCCGGTACGCAGGCTGGAGCAAACGCTGCTGCGCCGCCTGGGCATCGAGGTCAGCTATTTCTCGCCCAGCGAGGACGATGTGCAAGCGCTGATCCGCCCCAACACGCGGCTGCTCTACCTGGAGTCGCCCAGTTCTCTGTTGTACGAGGTGCTGGACCTGCCACGCCTTGCGCAGATCGCGCACCGCCATGGCGTGGTGGTGGCCACCGACAATACGTGGGCTTCCGGCCATGTGCTGCAGCCGCTGGCGCTCGGCGTGGACATATCGATCCTGGCATCGACCAAGTACATCAGCGGCCATTCCGACCTGATGCAGGGCGCGGTGGTGGTCAAGGACGCGGGGCTGGCGCGCCGCATTGCCGATGCCTACGATGGCTTCGGCCTGGCCATCAGCGCGGACGATGCCTACCTGGCGCTGCGCGGCATCCGCACGCTGGCCGTGCGGCTGGCCCAGCACCAGCGCAATGCCTTGGCGGTGGCACAGTTCCTGGAAGCGCATGAGGCGGTAGGGCGGGTGTTCTATCCGGCCTTGCCCTCGGACCCCGGCCACGCGCTGTGGCTGCGGGATTTCTCTGGCGCCAACGGGCTGGTCTCGTTCTCGCTGCCCACCGCCGATGAGGCGGCGGCGCGCAAGCTGGTGGATTCGCTGAGCCTGTTCGGGCTGGGGGCTTCGTGGGGCGGCTATGAAAGCCTGGTGCAGGTGGCAGCGCCGGAGCGCCTGGCGCAACACTCGTACTGGCGTGGCACCGAGCCGGTGATCCGCCTGCATATCGGCCTGGAAGCACCGGAGGATCTGATCGCCGACCTGGCGCAGGGACTGGCAGCGACGGTGCCGGCATCTGCGCCGCAACGGCGTGCGGCCGCCTGAGGCGGTGCGATTGACGGCCGTTCGCGAGAGGGCAAGGCCGCTAAAAAAAGAAGCGGGACGGGAATTTGCCCGCTTCGCAAAAAAGCCAGTGTCATCGTTGCGCTGGCTTTCAGTACCCGCTGGCGTGGCGACACCGGCCGCGGGCAGCGCCGCGGCCGTCACGCCTCAGATTGCCCAGCCGCCGCCGTAGAACACGGCCAGCGCCATCGCGATGGCCACGGTGCCCACGTTCAGCTTGCGGTATTCACCGGCCACGATGCGGCCGATCACCAGGGTGCAGAAGCCCAGCATGATGCCCGTGACGATATTGCAGGTCAGCACGATAAAGACCGCGCAGACCAGGCCGGCCATGGCGTCGACCATATCGTCCATATGCAGCTTGCTGACGCTGCTGAGCATCAACAGGCCCACATACATCAGGGCAGGCGCCGTCGCGTACGAAGGCACCAGCCCGGCCAGCGGCGAGAAGAAGATCACTGCCAGGAAGAGCAGGCCGACTACCACCGCGGCCAGGCCGGTCTTTGCGCCGGCGGCCACGCCAACGCTCGATTCGATGTAGGCCGCAGCGGGCGCGCCACCGAAGAAGGCCGAGAAGATCGAGCTGAGCGAGTCCGTGGTCAGGGCACGCCCGCCGTTGGGGATCTGTCCCTTCGCATCGAGCTGGCCGGCCTGGCCCGCGACGGCGCGGATGGTGCCGGTGGCGTCGAACACGGCCGTCATCACCAGTGCCAGCACGCTAGGCAGCACCGTCAGCGACAGCGCACCCTTGATGTCCATCGCACCGATCAGCGAGGCATGGCCCGGCGCGCTCAGCGCGGGCAGCGCGAACACGCCCGTGAACTTGACGGCGGGATCGAAGGCCAGGCCCAGCGCGGAGATGGCGATGATCACCAGCAAGATGCCGCCCGGCACCCGGCGCCGTTCCAGCCCGAAGATGGCGGCCAGGCCGAGGATCGACATGACGACCGGGAAGGCGGTGATCTTGCCCAGTGTGACCGGCAGGCCGGCGCCGGGGTTCTTGATCACCAGGCCCACGTCGTTGGAGGCGATCAGCAGCAGGAACAAGCCAATGCCGATGCCCGTGCCGTGCGCCACGCCGGCCGGCAGGTTGCGCAGGATCCAGGAGCGCACGCCGGTCACGGAAATGGCGGTGAAGACCACGCCCATCAGGAAGATCGCGCCAAGTGCAACGGCTGGGGAGAGCCCCTGCCCAAGCACCAGCCCGAAGGCGGTGAAAGCGGTCAGCGAGATCGCGCAGCCGATGGCGATGGGCAGCTTGGCCCACACGCCCATCAACAAGGAGCCGAACGCCGCGGTCAGGCAGGTTGCGACGAACACGGCACTGCCATCGAAGCCGGCCTTGCCGAGCATGCCCGGCACGACGAACACGGAGTAGACCATGGCCATGAAGGTGGTGGCGCCGGCCAATGCCTCGCGGCGCCCGGTGCTGCCGCGCTGGCTGATCTGGAAGTAACGGTCGAGGAAGCCCTTGGCTTCGATGGATGCGATGGCGTCGATGGCCTTGGCCTCGATCGCRTCGGTGCCGGGAGCGGTGGCACGGCCGGGGAACGGCTGTTCAAGCATGGCGGAGTGTCTCCTTTGTGGTGCGCTGGGGCGGCGGCTACGTCGCTCATACCCAGGCTGTCTCGCTTTTTCGTTGTCGTTGCCGAGGCCGTCATGCGGGCCGCTGCGCACAAGATTTGTGTCGCGTTCGGCACTGCATGCGGCCCGGTACGCCGCTGTCGGCCGCTTGCTCGCCACTMCGTGCYGGCGCTGCCGGTCCGACATGGCGCAAGACTAAGGGAGGGGCAGCATTCGTTCATAACGGCCGGAACATGGCTGACATTGGGAAATGAATATGAGTGGCGCTTGCGCCGGCGGCCGGCGGGGCGTTCGGAAAAGCGCGGATTGTGGCTGGACGCGGGCAGGAAGGCAACTACCAAAGCGGCGATTGCGCGAATGCCGCCCAAATTGTCAGGACTGCCGGGACATTGGGTAAGGGGGATGGCGGCGGGCGCGGCAACTAGACGGTTTCGTCTCTTCGCCCCTACACTGCATGGCCACTCCGGCACATTGCCCGCTTCCACCTAGCCAAGCCATGCACGCCATGCAAGTAACCTTCCGTTGCGACCCGCTGCTGCAGGACAGCCTCCCGCGCCCGCAGCCTGCCCAGCAGGCGCTGCCGGACTGGGTGCGGGCGATGCGTCCCAAGGCGTTCTCGCCCCTGCACGGCCGCGACATCCGCACCATCAAGCAATGCCCGCCGTTCATCGATGCCATGACCCACKGCTTTGTGATTCTGCTGCCATGCGACGTGCGCGYGGCGCGGGGCGTGTTCTCCTGGGATTGGGACTTGCCCGAGCCGGGCATCGACGGCCATCCGCGCGCGCCGCTGAGCTTTCACGTGCCGGAGCAACTGGGCGGCACGCCACTGTACTCGGACGCCGTCGCCCTGAAATTCAACAGCTTCTGGACCATCGAGCTGCCGCCCGGGTGGTCGCTGCTGGCGATGCATCCGGCCAACCGCTGGGATCTGCCGTTCCGCACGCTGAGCGGCCTGGTCGATGCGGACCGCTTCCATGACGTGGGCATCAATTTCCCGGCGCTATGGACCGACACGGGGTTCGACGGTGTCCTGCCCAAAGGCACGCCGGTCGCGCAGTGCTGCCCGGTGCCGCGCGCGGAGCTTGAACTGTCCTTCGGCACGATCGACGCAGAGGGCGCCGGGCGCTACGAGAAGCTGGCGGCGGAGGTACTGACCACGCCCGGCGTGTACCGCAAGCGCTTTCGCGCGCCGCGCGAGCGGGGCGGTCAGTCCTGAGTGCTGCCCGGGTTGCCTGAGCCGCCGAGGCTGGTTAGCAAGGCACGCAAGGCGCCGAGGTTTGCCCATAGCCGGCCCTGCGGTCCCGAGCACAGCGCCTGCGCGATGCGGCCGAAGGTCTCCGGCGCAACGCGGTAGGCGTGCGCATAGGCGGCCAGGGCCGCATCCGGCTGGCCGTCTTCCTGCAGCACGATGCCAAGGTTGACCGCCGCCGGCGCGGCGTCCGGCTGGCAGGCCAGGGCGCTGCGCAAGGCAGCCTGCGCACCGCGCAGGTCACGCCGGTCTTGCCGCACCAGCCCAAGCTGGATCCAGCCGTCGTAGTCCTGTGGATGCGCGCCGACGAGGGCTTCCAGCGTGGCTTGCGCGGCGCACAGGTCGCCGAGCGCCTGCTGCGCGATGGCCAGGTTCAGGCGCGCCTCCCGGCTGCGCGGCTCCAGCGCCACGGCACTGGCAAAGGCGCCAGCGGCCTCGGACTTGCGCCCGAGCGCATGCAGCACCTTGCCCCGCTGGAAATGCGCGCGCGCGATCTTGCCGTCCAGCGCCAGGGCGCGGTCCAGCGCCGCCAGCGCGGCTTGCAGCTCGCCGCCTTTGCGCATCGCTTCCGCCAGTTCGATCCACGCCGGCGCAAAACCCGGCGCCCGCTGGATCAGCAGGCCCAGTTCCGCCACGGCATCAGCCGTCCCGCTCTGCAACCGGGCGAGGCAGGCGAGATAGCTCGGCTCCAGGGCATTGCCACTGAGCGCGCAGGCGCGCAGCAGGGGCGGCAGCGCCTCTGTCGGCGCGCCATCGGCCAGCGCCGCCCGGCCGGCGATCAATAGCGAGGGCAGGTGATCCGGCCGCAGCGAGAGTCCCTGCGCGATATGGCGCCGCGCCAGCGTGGCCTCGCCACGCTGCAAGGCAATCTGCGCGCTCAGCTGGCACACGGCGGGATGCGCCGGGTAGCGGCCGATGAGCGCGGCCGCATAGCCGGCAGCTGCATCGATCTTGCCCTGGTTAAGAAACGTGATGGCCGCCGTCAGCCCGGCCTCCAGCTCAATGGCCAACTCAACTGCCAGCGCGGCTTCGGGCGCGCTCGGGTCCGTACTCGGCTTGGTCATGGCAAGCGGCGTGGTTGCGGTGGCGCAAGCTTAACCGGTCTTGCCGGCACGCGGCGTGCTTACGCCTGGCTCACTCGCCGCTATCCAACGTCATCCAGCGCCAGTCAATGTCGGCACGCAGGTCAAACGCCATCGATATTTCTTAAAAAATGGGCAGAAAATTCTTAAAAAATAGGAAATCAAGTCTTAAAGAATGAGAAATCAACTCAAGTTCGGACTTGTCCGATAGACACCCCTTGAATTAGTGCGCTAGCCTGTTTCGCGAAACGGCACTGGCATACGTGCCCGTGCCGATCAACGAGAAACCAGACTTCACCGCCGCCATGCGAACCCTCAACGATGTTCTGCAGCATCCGAGTGCCAGGCTGACCCAGCATCTCGGTCTCGCGATCGCTACGCTCGCCTCACCGCTGGATGTTCTGGAATTCCGTATCGAGGAAGGGTTCAACGAAACCTACGTGGCCGACATTACCGTCACGTCGATCGACAAGACGATCGACGGCGCAGCCTGCGTGGGGCGCCGGTCGACCTTCACGATCGACGAGCGCGCCGCGATCCCATCGTTGCCGGACCTGGTCGACCCGGTCATCAATCCCGCCCGCACGGTCAATGGCGTGGTGACGCAATGGGAGCGTGTCAGCACTAGCCGTGACGAGGCAACCTACAGGCTGCGCATCGAGCCACGTGTTGCGCTGTTCAGGCAGGTGTACGACTCGGGAATCTTCCTGGGCAAGACGCTGAAGGAAATGATCGCCGAGTCGATCATCGACCGCCATCTGATCGAGTCGTTCGACGTCGAGTTCAAGCTGGAAGGCGTCGAAGAGCGCTTCGAGCAGGCGCTCATGTACGAGGAGACCGTCTGGAACTTTGTGGCGCGCCATTGCCGKCGCGCCGGCATCTTCTTCTACTTCAAGCAGGGCCGCAAGGCAGACGGGCCACAGCGCGACACGATCGTGTTCGGCAACTCGCCGCGCGGCTACGTGCGCGCGCTTGAGGTGCCGCTGATGCCGGTCTCGGGCCTCTCGGGCAACTGGCATGAGGCGGTGCTGTCGATCAGCGCGGTCCGCAAACTGGTGCCGGCCATGGTTGAGTTGCGGGAGCACAACTACCGTACGCCAGTCGATCCGCTGAAGGCCAAGTCGTACGTCGCACGCGACGACCCCTCCGTGTACGGCAGCGTGAACCGCAGCACCGAGCACCATCACACGGCAGAGGTCGGGCAGATGCTGGCCGACGCCAGACGCGACGAACTGATCGCCCGGCAGACCACGTTCAAGGGCACAAGCAACGTGATCGGCATGATGCCTGGCATGGTGGTGCGCCTGACCAACCACAAGATGCCCGAGGCCGAATACGGCGTCGTGATCACCAAGCTCGTCACGACCGGCAGTCGCAGCCAGCCGGTCATCAACGCGTTCGAGGCGACGCCTTCGCATCTGACGTATCGTCCCGAGTACATCCCCGAGCGGGACTGGCGCTGGATCTGCGGCACGCTGACCGCCACCATCGAGTCAGGCGACGACGGCCCCTACGCGTGGCTGGACGAAGCCGGCCGCTACCGGGTATTGCCCCATTTCCAGCGCCGCACGGGCAAGCGGGGCGTGAACACCATGCCCCTGCGTCTGCTGCGCCCCAGTGCCTCATACCAAGGGGGTTTCCATTCGCCGTTGCTGCCCGGCACGGAGGTCCGGCTCGAAGGCACCAACGGGGACGTGGACCGCATGTATATCGCCGGGGCGTTGCATGACTATGCGCACCCGGACATTGTGCATGGCAACGCTGGCTGGCACAGCCGCGCGATATGGCGCTCGCCGCTCCAAGGCGCAAAGATCCGCTTCGAGGATCTGAAGGGCCACGAAGGCGCAAAGATCGCGACGGTCCACATGAAGTCGTCGTTCAGCCTTGGCTATCTGGTCGACAGCCAGAAACAGAAGCGCGGCGAGGGCTTCGAGATCAGCACGCAGGGCTGGGGCACCGTGCACGGGGCGAGGGGCCTGATGCTGTCAGCCGACGGCTTGTCGAGTCCGAATGCCCCGCAGCTTGAGATGCAGGCGGCGCTCCAGGAGCTTCAGTCGGCCCTGAGCCGCGTGACCGCGCTGGTGGATGCCACCACGCAGGCGAAGGCCGTGCCCGCCGACAAGGCGACCCAGGCAAGCCTGAAAGACGCGCTGGACCAGCTCAAGAGCGCCGGGCTGATCGCCAGCGCACCGGGCGGCATCGCGCTGGTGACGCCACAGTCGATCCAGCAGGCCGCCAGCGCGAACGTGATGGTGAGCGCCGGCAGGCACGTTGACGTGAGCGCGGTAAAGCGCTTCACGCTGGCCGCCGGCGACCTGATCTCGCTGTGCGCGCACAAGCTCGGGCTGAAGATCTTCGCGGCGAAGGGCAAGGTCGAGATTCAGGCACAGAGCGACGCGATGGACCTGTTTGCCGACAAGCAACTGCGGGTGGCAAGCGCCAGCCAGGACGTGCTGGTGAGCGGGAAAACGAAGGCGGCCATGGCCAGCGGCGGTGCCGCGCTCACGATCGAGAACGGCAACGTGGTGTTCCACTGCCCGGGCGAATTCCGGATCAAGGCGGCTTCCTTTACCTTCGAGGGGCCGGCGAATGTTGAAAACGCGCTGCCCCATTTGCCGCAAGGCGAATTGACGGTTTCGAACACCTACAACATGTCGCGCTAAGACAATGATCATCAGCCCTCCCTTTCTGCCCGTTGCCGGCACCGCGTCAAACGCCCCCGAACTGACCGACCCGATGATGAGCGTGGTGGATACCTTCGAACTCGCTCACGGTGTCTATCCGATCGCCTTCGACCGCCGCTGGCACACTGGCGTGCATCTATACCCCGCTACCCGGAACGAGAAAGTACGGGCGATTGCCGATGGCGAAGTCGTGGCATATCGGGTGTGTCAGCACGCCACCGATGGTGGAGATGGCGTGCTCGATAGCAACGCGGGTTTCGTCCTGCTCAAGCATACGACGGAGACGGGCGACGGCCGCACGCTGACGTTTTATTCGCTATACATGCATTTGCTGGAATTGAGCGCATACAGCAGCGTTGGCGTGAACGCGAGCGTGTTGCCGGAATTCCTGCGCATGCCATCGCCCGGCGGGAGCCAGACTCCGCCCGTGGCGCCGCCGGCGCAAGCGGGGGGTGGCAAAAAGGTATACCGGAAAGACGTGCTCGGGTTGCCGGGGCGTTGTCACGAGCAGTGGCATATCCACTTCGAGATCTTCATGCTGCCCGATGACTTCAATCGTTACTTCGCCGCGACGCAACTCGGGAACAGGCAACCCCAAACGCCCACGGGACAGGACTACTGGGGGCATAGCCACTACATTGTGCCGGCGAACCAACCGTTCTGGACGCAGCCGCCGGGAACGGTCAACGGCAAATTGCAGGGCGTTGCCTTCGCCGCGTTGCAAGGCGGTCAAAACGAGCAACCTTTGCACATCGAATCGTATTTTCACCGGGGTAACAAGTACACGAGCGCGTGGAGCGTCGCCGAAGACGGTTCGCGAACCCAGCTCCTGAAGGACAAGAAAGAGTCTGAGTACGAATACAACCTCTACAACCGGGCAATGAAACTCTATCCGGCGTGCCCGAGCGATGGGTATGAATTGCTGCGCTTTGGCCGCATCCTGTCAGCTTCGCCCACGCTCCCGGCCGGCATGGCAAGAACAACGTGGATACGGGCAGCGTTCGCTGTGGGTAAAGAGGGCTATATCGATCTCAACAACGACGCGATCGTGAAGCTGTCGGATGCGGATTTTCCGTTCCTCGCGAACTGGCAGAAGATCGACGAAGGCAGTAGCCCGTTTGCAGGTGACGGGCTGTGCGACATTGATCGATTGCAAGCCATTCTAGGCGCGGCGAAGGAGAGTCAGACGCAGCAGGAGCAAGGCGAGCAGGAAGCGTATAAAAAAGAAGATGCGCTAGCCCGGTACGTCAGGAATACGGCAGGCGTGCGTGATCTGCTCAAAGGGTTTGTGTGTG
>NZ_JBFTSF010000164.1:0-14011 GCF_056399905.1 Cupriavidus sp. 01L46 | reverse complement strand
AGCACAAGCAGCTCCGGACGCGCCGCAAGCGTCCCTTTACCGGCGTGGCGAATGCCGCGCCTTCCCCTTTCGACGATGGAGAATGCTCATGAAAAAGTACGGATCGGCTAAATGGCAAGGCGGCATCAAGGACGGCCAGGGCAGCATCTCGGCAGAGAGCGGCGTGCTCAAGGATGCGCCCTACGGTTTCAAGGCCCGCTTCGAAGGCGGCCCCGGCACCAATCCCGAGGAACTCATCGGGGCGGCCCACGCGGGGTGCTTCTCCATGGCGCTGTCCCTGATCCTGGGCGAGGCCAAGATGGTCGCCGAGAGCATTGCCACCAAGGCCACGGTCACGCTCGACAAGGACGGCGGCGGCTTCACCATCACTGCCGTGCACCTGGACGTGACGGTGCGCGTGCCCGGGGCCGACAAGGCGGCAGTAGAGCAATGCCTGCAAGGGGCCAAAGCCGGCTGCCCGGTGTCCAAGCTGCTAAAGGCGGAGATCACCATGGACGCCAAGGTGGAAACCTGAGCCGGCCACGGCGGGCGCCAGGCCCGGGGGCCGGCGCCCGGTCAATAGGCCAATAGGCCAATAGGTCGGGCGTGGCCATCCTGGCTTCCTATAATGAAGATTCGCCGTCCCGCGCCGCACCTGGCGCGGGACCGCGCGGGCGTTCAATGGACTGAACGCGTCTCCTATATCCAGACCTTCCACGATAAGGCAGACATCATGCATAGCAGTGAAGCAGTCCTGACTCAGGCTAGGGCGGCCATCGCCCACGTGCCTTTCCACAGCCATCCCATCCATCCCACCATTCACCTGCGCCTGAGCGACGGCGCGCTGATTCTCGAAGGCGAAGTCCCCGATATTGTCGACAAGAGCCGCGTTGCCGCGTCGGTACGCCGTGTCGACGGTGTGTCTGCCGTGATCGATCACTTGCGCGTTGCCGATGGCGGCGCGGCGGTTGGCGACGGCGAACTGCGCAATGCCATCTGCGTACGGCTGCTGCAGGCGATCGACTTTCGCAATTGCCGCATCTGCGCGCATGCCAAGGGGAGGATCGAACCCGTGCGCGAAGCCGTTGGCGAGTCCAGCGGAGAGATCGCCATCGAAGTTGTCGACGGCGTGGTGACCCTGCGCGGCCACGTGATCAGCCTGTCGCACATGCGCCTGGCCGGTGTGCTGGCGTGGTGGTCGCGAGGTTGCCGCTGCGTGGTCAACGAGCTGGTGGTGGCCCCGGCCGAGGCCGACCGCGACGACGAAGTCACGGAAGCGCTGAAGCTGGTGCTGGAGACCGACCAGTTCGTCGATGCCGACCGCATCCGCGTGCAGACCAAGGACCGCGTCGTCACGCTCGAAGGCTATGCCACTACCGAAGCCGGCAAACGCCAGGCGGAGCGCGACGCCTGGTACGTGCATGGGGTCGAGGACGTGGTCAACCGCATCGTGCTGAGCAACTAAGCGCCACTCTGCCTGCGTTACTTCGCAGGTTCGCTAGTTCGCAGGTTCGCAGGTTCGCAGGTTCAATAGCCGGATCGGATCATGCCGTGCCCGCCGGGCGCGGCATGTCCTCCACGCGCCAGTAGCGCCGCTGCGAGCGCAGCGCAAAGCGCGCCCGGTAGCTCGACATCGACATCCCCGTTGCCCGCTGGAACAGCCGCCTGAACGCCGCAGCGTCACTGTAGCCGCAGGCTTCGGCCACCGCCTGCGAGCCATGCAGCGTCACCTCCAGCAGGGTCTTGGCACGCTCCACGCGCAGCCCGTGCAGGTATTCCAGCGGCGTCATGCCGCTGACCTGCCGGAAATGCCGCAGCAGGGTCCGCTCGCTCACGGCCGCCGCCTGCGCCACCAGCGCCAGCCGGTACGGCGTATCCACGTTGGCCTGCAGCCAGCGCATGGCGCGGTAGACGGGGCTGTCGGCGGTCTTGCTGAGCCAGCGTTGCGACACCAGCTCGGGCGTGAGCTGCTGGCGCTCGGCCTGGTACAGCAGCATGCGCGAGCAGGTCTGCGCCAGGTCCGGGTCATGCAGGTGTCCCAGCACGCGTAACATGAACTCCGTCTGCAGCGCCGGCGCCACGCAGCCAAACACGCGCTGGTGCAAGCCCATCGGCTCGCTCGCGGAAAAATCGCAGCGCGGATAGCGCTTGGCCATCCAGCTCTGGAAGGTCCACGGTGCGCCCATGCGCGCGCCATCCAGCAGGCCCAGCTCCGCGGGAAAAACGATGCCGCTCGCGCCCGCCGCGATCCATCCGCCCGCCTGCGCGTGCCGCTCCAGCAAGCGCAGCGCCTGGCCCGCGCCACCCAGGATCTCGCCCAGGTGCGGGGCATTGCGTGCAAGCACGCCCGGCACCACCAGCAGCGCATTGCCGTCTTCCGTGGCGCGCCGCCGCCGCGCGGGCTCCAGCCCCAAGGCGGGCAGGGCCAGCGCGCGGCCTGATGGGCCGATCACCGTCCAGCTCAGGTCGCGGTCCGCGTCCGGGCGTTGCAGCCGCGCCACCCCGGCCGCGGCGCGCAGCACATCCAGCGCGCCGAACAGCATGCCGGGCATGGCCTCGGGCAACCACAGCAAGCGCACGTGCAGCGGCACGGGGCGGCTGGCGGAGGGCGGCTCGGGCAGGGCGGTAGTGGCAGAAGAGGCAGAAGAGGGAGGCATGGCGGGATCGGCATTCCAATTGGCGGGATTGATCCTACCTTGCCACGCCCGCAAGGGCTAGCATCGTCGCTCGGCGAACCACCGCCCTAACCACAATAACGATCCAAGCAACAGGAGACTTCATGCAGCCATCCCTGCGCCGACTTACCCATACCGCTGTGGCAGCGCTAGCGCTGGCCTTCGGGGCAGCCGGCAGCGCACGCGCGGCGGACACGCAACTGCTGGACGCCGCCCGCGCGGCCGAGCCCGCGTTGATCCAGTCGCTCAAGGACATGGTGTCGATCGAGTCCGGCAGCACCAATGCGGCCGGCCTGGCGCAAATGGCCAGTTTCACGGAAGCACGCCTCAAGGCGCTGGGCGCGACCACCGAGCGCATCGCCGTGACGCAAGGCCCCGGCACCATGGTCAAGGGCACGCTCACCGGCACCGGCAAGCGCCGCATCATGCTGATCGCGCATATGGATACGGTCTACGGCCCCAACACGCTGGCCACCCAGCCGATCAAGCTGGACGGCAACCGCCTGTACGGCCCCGGCATCGCCGACGACAAGGGCGGCATCGCGGTCATCCTGCATGCGCTGGCCATCCTCCAGACAACCGGGTGGAAGGACTATGCGCAGATCACCGTGCTGTTCAACCCGGATGAGGAAGTGGGCTCGCTGGGTTCCGGCGACACCATCGCCAAGCTCGCGGAGCAGCACGACGTGGTGCTGTCCTGCGAGCCGTCCGCGGGCTCGGTGGTCATGAAGGGCCAGCCGCTGCTGCTGGCCGCGGCCGGCGTCGCCACGGCCACGCTGGATGTGAAGGGCCGCGCCGCGCATGCGGGCGCCGCGCCGGAGCTGGGCCGCAACGCGCTCTATGAACTCTCGTACCAGATGCTGCAAACGCGTGAAGTGGCCAAGGACGTGCCGGGCGCCGCGCTGATCTGGACTCAGGCCAACACCAATGGCCCGCTGAACCAGAYCACCGAAAAGGCCAGCGCCGTGGGCGACGTGCGCCTGACCCAGCCCGACGCGCAGGACAAGCTGCAGGCCGCGCTGCAAGCCAAGGTCAGCGCAAGCAAGCTGGTTCCCRACACCGAAACCACGGTCAAGGTCATCTCCGGGCGTCCGCCCTACGTGAGCGATGCGCGCAGCCGCGCGCTGGCGGCAAAAGCCCAGGCGATCTACAAGGAGATCGACCGCGAGCTGACGCTGGTGCCGCAGACCGGGGGCGGCACCGACGCCGGCTTCGCCGTGCGCTCGGGCAAGGCCACGGTGCTGGAGAGCTTCGGCCTGGCGGGCTTCGGATACCACGCCCGCGACGAATACATCGAGATTGACTCGATCGTGCCGCGGCTCTACCTGATGTCGCGCATCCTGCAGGAAATCGGGCGCAACTAAGGCGCTTTGGGCCGGCGGCAGCGCCCTTGCGCTGCCGCCCGCCCGCGCTAGCATCGCCCGGCAGGCATCCCGGCTTGCCTTCGCAACGACCCAATCCTCCACAGGAGACACCATGCCGGAGCTGGGCCGCAATGCGCTGATCGAGCTGGCCTACCAGCTGCAGCAAACGCGCGACGTGGCCAAATCCGTGCCGGGCACCCAGCTCAACTGGACCACCGCGCAGGCCGGCGAGGTCCGTAACCAGATCCCCGAGCACGCCACCGCCATCGGCGACGTGCGCACCACGGTCAAGGATGGCGCAGGCAAGCTGCGGGCCGCGCTGCAAAAGAAGGTGGACGAAGGCAAGCTCGTCCCCGACACGCAAACCACGGTGACCATGGAAATCGGCCGGCCGCCGTTTGTCGCCAACGCGCGCGGCCGCGAACTGGCGCAGCGCGCGCAAGCCATCTACGCCGAGCTCGATGGCCGCCAGCTGGCACTGGCGGAAGGCACCGGCGGCGCCACCGATGCGGGCTTCGCCGGGCGCTCGGGCAAAGCGGTGGTGGTGGAGAGCTTCGGCCTGGCGGGCTTCGGATACCACGCGCGCGACGAGTACATCGAGATCGATTCCATCGTGCCGCGCCTCTACCTGCTCACGCGCAYCCTGCAGGAAATCGGGCGTAGCTGATGCAGCCCCCGGCTTGTGCGCTAAAGGATCGCGGACATCTGCCGTTAATGGAGGTAGTGTGGGAGATAGTCTGAATTCCGTTCTTAGTGAAATGTATCTATTCTGATAATTCCTATTGATTCAGACGCCTAGGACTAGGATTAGGACTGTCTTAGTCCTATTCTTAATCCTATTCCTAATCCTGGGCGTTACCTTTTATCCCGGCGTCAATAACACGCCGCGCGTCTGTTTTTCAATCCCCCTTCAGTAGGTCAAAGCGCGCCCTGCGCCGCGCCATTTCCCGTAATGCCGCTTGCTKCCGTCGATTGGCGGTGAGCGGCGGTGCGCAATGCCCGCTCTTGCGTGCTCGCAATACCCCTCTATTCGTACGTGTCCGATTGACCGCATCGCCGTCATCATTAAATATTGTCAATACATGCGAAGAGAGTGACGGTTGTCGCCAGTCATTCCGGCAAGGGTGCCAGTCATCAGGCAAGCACCGCTAATTCAGGGTCTATCCAATTATGAACAAGGGCAGTTTCCGTCTGGTCTACAGCAGGCATCGCGGGATGCTGGTCGCCGTTGAAGAATCGGCCGCCAGCATCGGAAAAGGACAGCAAGGCGGCGCACGCGCGCAACGGCGCAGCCGCCGGGCAGGGCAAGGCCGGGCAGCTATTGCATCGATGGCATCGATGGCGGCCGCGCTGCCAGCCATGCCGCGCGCGCGCTTTGCTTCGTTTGCCTCCTCTGCCTCGCTTGCCCTGCTTGGGCTGGCTGCCCCGGCCACGGCCCAGATCGTGGCGGACCCCAATGCCGGCGCCAACCGTCCCGGCGTGATCCAGACCAGCAACGGCCTTGCGCAAGTCAACATCACGCGGCCCTCGGGCGCGGGCGTGTCCACCAACGCCTACACCCAGTTCGACGTGCCCAAGGGCGGCGCGATCCTCAACAACTCGCCCACCATCGTCTCGACCCAGCAAGCCGGTTTCGTCAACGGCAACCCCAACCTGCTGCCGGGCCAGAACGCGCGCATCATCGTCAACCAGGTCACCAGCGCGCTGCCCAGCCAGTTGCGCGGCTACCTGGAAGTGGCCGGCGGCCGGGCTGAAGTGGTGGTAGCCAACCCCAACGGCATCATGGTGGACGGTGGTGGCTTCATCAATACCAGCCGCGCCACACTGACCACCGGCGTGCCCGTGTATGGCGGCACCGGCAGCCTCGACGCCTTCCGCGTCACCGGCGGCCAGATCTCGGTGCAGGGCGCCGGGCTGAACGCCGGCAACGTCGACCAGGTAGACCTGATCGCCCGCAGCGTCACCGCCAACGCGGCCATCTATGCCAACAACCTCAACGTCATCGCCGGCGCCAGCCAGGTGGACCGCGCCACGCTGGCCGCCACGCCCATTGCCGGGACCGGTCCCGCGCCGGGCATCGGCATCGATGTGAGCCAGCTAGGCGGCATGTACGCCAACAAGATCCTGCTGGTCGGCACCGAGGCTGGCGTGGGCGTCAGCAACCGMGGCGTGCTGGCCGCGCAGGCCGGCGACCTGACGCTCAGCGCGCAAGGCCGGCTGGAACTCGCCGGCAAGACCAGCGCCACCGGCAACCTCGCCATCGCCGCGCGCGGTGGCGTGGAGAACAGCGGCACCACCTACGGCGCACAGGCGGTTTCGCTCGATACCGCGGGCGTGCTGAGCAACAGCGGCACGCTGGCGGCGCAGCAGGGCTTGCGCGTCAATGCGGGCAGCGTGGTCTCCAGCGGCACGTTGGGCGCGGGCGTCAATGGCGACGGCGCGATCGGCCAGCAGGCGGACCTGAGCGTGGTGGCGGCCGGCACGCTGTCGGCCAGCGGCAAGCACCTTGCGGGCGGCAATGCCAGCCTGCAGGGCACGGCGCTGCAGCTCGCCGGCAGCCAGAACGCGGCGCTGGGCAACCTCAGCCTGGCCGCCAGCGCGGGCGACATCAACCTGAGCGGCGCCAGCAGCCAGGCGGGCGGGGCGCTCAGTGCCAATGCCAGCGGGGCGCTCGTCAACGACCGGGGACAGTTGACCAGCCAGGGCACCACCATCACGGCCAGCAGCGTCTCCAACCAGGGCGGACGGATACTGGCGCAGGGCGCAGCCACGCTGCAGTCGGCCGGCGCCGTCAACAATCAGCAAGGTGAGTTGCAATCGGGCGGCGCGCTCGCCGTCAACGCCGGCTCGTTGGACAACAGCGCGGGCCGCCTGGCCTCGCTCAATGCAGACGGCCTGTCTGTCACCACCACGGGCATGCTGGCCAATGCCACCGGCACCACGGCCAGCGGCGCCAAGGGCGGCGTGATCGGCGGCAACGGCACTGTGCGGCTGAAGGCCGGCGCGCTGGCCAATGCCGGCGAGATCAATGCGCAGGCCAACGCCAGCCTGGACGCCGGGTCGCTGGACAACAACCGGGGCAGTGTGGCGGCGGGCGATGCGCTCACGGCCACCGTGGCGGGCGCGGCCAGCAATCGCCAGGGCACGATGTCGGGCGCCACGCTCAATCTGACGGCGGGCTCGCTCGACAACACCACGGGCCGCATCGAAGGCGATCTGGTTGGCATCCGCACGGCGGGCGGCCTGGCCAACCGCGGCGGCGCCATCAACCAGTTCGGCAAGGCCGACACCAGCATCAGTGCGGGTGGCGTCCTGGACAACACCTCGGGCACGCTGGCCACCAACGGCAAGAACCTGGCGGTGGACGCGCAGTCGCTGTCCAACGACAGTGGCCGCGTCGCGCACGCGGGCGACGGCACGCTGGCCGTGACCAGCCGTGGCGCGCTGGGCAATGCCGCGGGCACCATCCAGACCAACGGCGCGCTGGACCTGCGGGCCGCCGGCGCGGTGACTAACACGGCCGGCCGGATCGAAGCCGCCGGCACGCACGGCGCACTGTCGCTTGCCGCCGCGAGCGTAGACAACACCGCCGGGCGCATCGTCAATGCGGGCGACGGCTTGACCCGGGTCCAGGCGCAGCAAGCCTTGGTCAACGCCAATGCGGGCCGGATCGGCGGCAACGGCAGGGTGGAGCTGGCAGCCGGCACGCTGGCCAATCATGCACAGATCACCGCCAAGGGCGATGCCAGCCTGGATGCACAGTCGCTGGACAACGGCCAGGGCAGCATCACGGCGGGCGAAGCGCTCACGGCCACTGTGTCGGGCGCGGCCAGCAATCGCCAGGGCATCCTGTCCGGTGGCATCGTCGACCTGTCGGCGGCGTCGCTGGACAACGCCGCCGGCCGCATCGACGGCGACCAGGCCGGCATCCGCACCACGGGCAATTTGTCCAACAACGGCGGCGCCATCAACCAGTTCGGCAAGGCCAATACGGTCATCAACGCGGGTGGCGCCTTCGACAACACCGCGGGCACGCTGGCTACCAACGGCAAGAACCTGACGGTGGACGCGCAGTCGCTGGCCAATGACGGCGGGCGCATCGCGCACGCCGGAGACGGCGCCCTGGCGCTGACGAGCCGGGGCGCGCTGGGCAATACAGCCGGCGCMATCCAGAGCAACGGCACACTCGCCGTCCAGGCGGCCTCGCTGGACAACACCCGGGGCAACCTGTCCGCGCAAGGCGCCGCCAGTGTTACTACCACGGGCGCAGACCTGGTCAACCGCCAGGGCACGCTCTACGGGCAGTCCGGCCTGTCGCTCACCAGCCAGGGCCAGGTGGACAACACCGGCGGCACGGCGCAGACCAGCGGTGATTTGTCGGTCGCTGCCGGTGGCACGCTGAGCAACGCCGGCGGCACGCTCACCGCCAACGGTGCGCACGGCAAGGCCACCGTCTCCGCATCCGGCATCGACAACCACGGCGGGCGCCTTGCCAACGCGGGCGACGGCGCCACCACCATCACCGCCGCCGGCGTGCTGGACAACACCAGCGGCACACTCGGCGGCAACGGCGACGTGACCCTCGCCGCCACCGATCTCGTCAACGCAACCGGCGCGCAGATTGCCGCGGCCGGCGCGCTCACGCTGGGCGTGACCCGCAGTGTGGACAATCGCGGCGGCAGGATCTACGGCGCCAAGGGCCTGACCCTCAACCAGGCCAGTGCCAAGCTCGCCAATGAAGGCGGCAACGTGCTTGGCGGCACCAACGTGCAGCTCACCCTGGCGTCCATGACAAACCAGGGCGGCGCGGTACGCGCCAACCAGGACGTGGGCGTATCCAGCCTCGGCGGCACCGTCAGCGGCAGCGGCGAGATGACGGCGGGGCGCAACCTCTCGCTCAACGTAGCGGGCGACTATCTCAACGACGCCGCCAACAAGCTGCGCGCCGACGGCGACCTGCAACTCCGTGCCAGCGGCGCGGTAACCAACACCGGCACGCTGGCGGCCGGCGGCAGCCTGGCCGTGCGCGGCGCCAATGTGAACAACGCCGCCGGCGCCGGCATCAATTCGCAGGCCACCACCGTCCAGGCCGACGGCACCATCACCAACGCCGGACGCATCGAAGGCAATGCCGTCAACACCATCAGCGGCGCACTGGCCAACACCGGCGCCGTGATCGGCAACACCGTGCAGGTGCGGGCAGCGGACGTGAGCAACACCGGCCCGGCCGCCGTCATCGCCGCCGCGCAGGACCTCAAGATCCATGCGTCAAACTCCGTCTCCAACCTGGACGGCGCGCTGATCTACAGCGCCGGCAACCTGCAGATCGCCCGCGACGGCACGCGCGACCCGGGCACCGGCATGCTGGCCAACCAGGTCGGCGTGCTCAACAACCGCTCGGCAACGATTGAGGCAGACGGCGATATCGACATCGCCGCGCGCACGGTCAACAACACGCGTACCAGCATCGTCACGGAGGCGGGCACGCCGCAGACCACGACGACGCAGACGCTCTCGCTCTGGCTCGCCRGGCTGGGTGACGGAGAAACCAACGGTCACATGAGTGCCACGTTCCCCGGATGGACCTGGCGCGCTACGGCGGCAAGCATCAGCGGGGACATGGTCAACGCGCTGCGCGCCCCGGTCACCCTGGAAGTGCCAAAGACCAACGTGGTCAATCTCAATACCACGGCCAAGACGCTTTCCTTTACGGAGCCGCCCTTCGAGACCTACGGCGGCTACAGCGGCCCGATCTGCAACGACAACGGCTGCACCGGCGGAGACGGTCCGGGCGGGCGCCCGTTTGCCACCAACCCCACCCAGTACTACCAGGACATCCAGGACACCGGCACCACCTACAGGATCACCTTCTGGCCCGACTGGGATCCCGCCAAGCACCTCCGCCCGGACCAGGTGCGCGTGCGCTACGACCTCGGCCCGGACGTTCACGACTACAGCGAGACCTCCCGCACCACCGTCACCACCGTTGCCACCGACCGTCTGGTCAGCGCCACCGCGGCAGCCCGGGTCCAGGCCCAGGGCTCGATCCGCATCAACAGCGACGGTGGCAGCATCCTGAACCAGTCGTCCATCATGGCCGCCGGCGGCAATCTGTCCCGGCGCGCCGCCGGCGGCGGGGTACAGGACGTTGGCACGGTGCTCCAGCAGACGGTCAGCACCACCGACACCTCCACCTTCTACTGGCACCAGAAATCAGGCGGCAACAGCGATACGCAAACGGTGCCGTATCCGACCACGCCCCAGGCGCCCACCACGGTCGCCGCGCTGCCGGCCCTTGCCACCGCCAACCAGGCGGTGCAGACCACCGCGCAGGACATCACCGTCGGCTCCGTCAACCGCGTCGGCCAGACCGTCACTGCCAGCGGCGTGGCCGGCGGCAGCGCCTCCGGCACGCAGCTTGGCAGTGTCGCGGGCACGGCCGGCGCCGCGCCAACCCTCGGCGCCGGCCCCGTCGCCGCCGCCACCGGCACCACCAGCCGCCCGCAGACGCTCGGCACCGCCGCCGGCGGCATTCCCAACCTGACGCTGCCCGTCAACGGCCTGTTCACGCTGCGCCCGGCCCCGGCCACGCCCTACCTGATCGAGACCGACTCACGCTTCACCCAGTACAAGGCCTTCCTCTCCAGCGACTACATGCTGGGCGCGCTCGGCCTGGACCCGCAGCAGGTGCAAAAGCGCCTCGGCGACGGCTTCTATGAAGAAAAGCTCGTCCGCGACCAGGTCACGGCACTAACCGGCCGCACCTTCCTGGCCGGCTACACCGACCAGTTGAAGGAATACCAAGCCCTGATGAACAGCGGCGTGACCTACGCCAAATCCTTCGGCCTGTCCCCCGGCGTAGGCCTGTCCGACGACCAGATGCGCCAGCTCACCACCGACATGGTCTGGCTGGTAGCGCAAGACGTGACGCTGCCCGACGGCACGCATCAATCGGTGCTGGTGCCCAAGGTCTACCTGGCGCAGTCCAACGCCGTCGACCTCAACAGCACCGGTGCGCTTGTCACCGGCAACAGCGTGGCGCTCAACGCCACCGGCAACGTCAACAACAGCGGCCGCATCGTCGGCGACGTCGCCACACAGGTGCTTGGCAACAACATCGTCAACCGCGGCGCCATTGGCGACACCACCGGCACCACCGTGGTACAGGCGCTGCAGGACGTACGCAACCTGGGCGGGCGCATCGGCGGCCAGGACATCCTGGTGCAAGCCGGGCGCGATGTGGTCAACGAAACGCAGACCGTCACGGAAGTTCGCACGATCGGGCCCAACGGCTACAGCGCGGGCGCCACGGGCGTGGCCGCGGTTGCGGCCATTTCGGCAACCGGCAACGCCGTGGTGCTGGCCGGGCGCGACGTCTCCCTCAGTGGCGCCGTGCTCGAAGCCGGCAAGGGCGCACTGATCGGCGCCGGCCGCGACCTCACCATTGGCGCGCTCACCCTCGGCACCACGCAGGACGCCGTCTCGCGCGGCGGGCAAAGCTATTCCCACGACAAGACCAGCACGGTGGCCGGCAGCACGGTGCAGGCAGGCGGCAATGTGGTGGCGGTGGCCGGGCGCGACGCCGCGCTGGCGGGGTCCAAGGTGGGGGCGGGCGGCGATGTCTCCCTGATCGCCGGGCGGGATCTCACCGTCACGGCGCTCAAGGACACCACCGCCCACAGCGAAGGCTCGCTGGGCGGCAAGGGCGCGTCCTACACGCAGTCCGCCTATGACGAAACCGTGCGCGGCAGCACCGTCCAAGGCGGCACCAGCGCCACCCTGGCAGCCGGGCAAACAACGCTGGCAGCCGGCCTGCTGGAAGCCAACGGCATCACCGCCGCGCCGGTCACAGGCACGGGCAGCGTCACGCTGACCGGCTCGGAAGTCAGCGCCGGCAAGCCCGGCGTGAGCGGCGTGAGCGGCATGAGCGGCATGAGCGGCATGAGCGGCTCCGGCGTCAGCATCGTCGCCACCCAGGACATCACCATCGGCGAAGCCCGGGAAGTGCACGACGCCAGCTACGACGGCCGCAGCAGAAGCAGCGGCCTGCTCTCACGCAGCTCCAGCCACGACCAGACCAGCAGCCATGCCGACCTTGGCGTCGGCAGCCTGGTCAGCGGCGACACCGTGCGCGTGACTGCCGGCAACGATCTCACCGTGCGCCAGAGCGGCATCGCCGCCACCGACGGCGTGTCACTGGCCGCCACCAAAGGCAACGTGCTGATCACCGCCGGCCAGAACACCCGGGAAGAAAGCTACGCGCACGAGCAGAAATCCTCCGGCCTCTCCGCCTTTGCCGGCAAGGGCGGCATCGGCGTCTCGGCAGGCAGCAACCAGGCCAACAGCGCCGGGCACGCACTTGCCGTCACCCAGAGCGATGCGCGCAGCACCGTGGGCGCCACCAACGGCAATGTCACCATCAGCGCCGGGCGCGACGCCACCATCCTCGGCAGCGACCTGATCGCCGGGCGCAAGGAAGGCAACACCACCGCCGGCCATATCGACATCCAGGCGCAGAACATCGCCGTGCTGGCCGGCGTGGACCACATCAGCCAGGAAAGCAGCCAGAGCAGCCGCTCCAGCGGCCTGTCCATGGCGCTCACCGGCACGCCGCTCGACACGGCGCGCAACCTCCAGGACATCCAGCGCAACCCCAGCGCCGTCACCCGCGCCAAGCAAACGCTCAATGAACTCGGCGCCGCCGCCTTCACCGCGCCGCAGGTTGGCATCACCTTTGGCAGCAACCGCAGCAGCAGCCAGGTGGAGACCGAATCGATCTCCCAGAAGGGCAGCCAGCTCACCGCCGCCGGCGATATCCGCCTGCGCGCCACCGGCAACGGCGACAAGGACGCCAACGGCAAAGCCACCGACGGCAATATCCGGATCGCCGGCARCACCGTCAGCGCCGGCGCCGCCGCCATCCTCGACGCCCAGCGCGACGTCCTGCTGCAAGCCTCCACCGACAGCTACCGCGAAGCCACCAGCTCCAGCAGCAGCGGCTGGAGCCTGAGCACCGCCGCGCCATCGCTTGGCGACATCGGCCGCTTTGTCGGCGGCGGACCCAACAACGGCGGCGTCACCATGCTGCCGTATGGCAACCAGAAAGCCAGCGCCAGCGGCGATGCCAGCGCCACCCGGCAAAACGCCACGGTGGTCACCGGCAACACCGTCGCCGTCAAGGCCCGCAGCGGCGACATCACCATCGCCGGCAGCGGCCTGTCCGCCGAAGGCGACCTCACGCTAGCCGCGCTGCAAGGCAAGGTCGACATCCTCTCCGGCCAGGACAGCAAGACCAAGCGCACCGACAGCAGCAGCCGCCAGATTGGCGACCTGGGCGGCACCGGCTACACCGGCACCGTCGGCATCCGCACCGAATCCCACCACCTGGACACGGCGCAGACCACCGAGAACACCATCCGCAGCCAGGTGGTCAGCCAGAGCGGCAACGTCACCATCAGCGCCAAGGACGACCTCACCGCACGCGGCGCCGACATCGCCGCCGGGAAAGACGTCACGCTGATCGGCAAGAACGTGGTGCTTGACCCCGGCAAGGACACCGCAAACAGCCACCAGGTCGACAAAACCAGCCAGTACGGCGTCACGCTCGCCCTGTCCGGCTACGCGGTGACCGCCGCGCAAACCATCGAGAACGCCGCCCKCGGCATGGAAGACAGCAAGAACGACCGTCTGCGCGGGCTCTACGCGGCGCAGGCCGCGCTCGCGGTCGCCAACGGCGTCAGCACTGTCCGGGACCTCGCCAGCGGCGGCACCGGCGGCACCGCGCTGATCAAAGCCACCGTCAGCATCGGCGGCGGCAGCTCCGAGTCCGAATCCCGCAGCCAGGCCAGCGCCAACCAAGGCACCACCGTCAAGGCCGGCAACGCCGTCACCATCGTCGCCGCCGGCTCCGGCGGCGAGGACGCCAACGGCTACGCCGCCGACGGCGACATCACCGGGCGCGGCGTACAGATCGACGGCAAAACCGTCACCCTC
>NZ_JBFTSF010000163.1:0-14034 GCF_056399905.1 Cupriavidus sp. 01L46 | reverse complement strand
GCATGTGATCGTCATGCCCCCCGATCACCCCCTGCTGGAAAAAAAGCACCTGGCGCTGGAAGACCTGATGGGTTACCCACTCATCACTTATGATCCCAACTTCGCCGGCCGCCCCAAGATCGACAAAGCCTTCGAGCTGCGCCACCTCAAGCCCGACATCATCCTGGAAGCCATCGACGCCGACGTCATCAAGACCTATGTAGAAATCGGCCTGGGCGTCGGCATTGTCGCCGGCGTGGCCTTTGACGCCGAGCGCGACCGCAACCTGCGCGGCATCCCCGCCGGGCACCTGTTCGGCACCAATGTGACGCACCTGGCTGTCAAGCAAGGCGCCTACCTGCGCAGCTTTGTGTATACCTTTATTGAGCTGTTCTCCCCAACGCTCAACCGCAAGCTGGTAGAACAAGCCATGTCAGGCGAACACGAAGCCTACGAACTCTGACGCATCACCCCTACCCAATCCTGCGCGGCTGACCATAGACATAGATAGAGACAGAGAGACCGCCACCAGCCGCGCCATGCCAGCCCCGCCACGGCGCCCCGGATAAGCCACCGGCGCACCGCGGGGACGGATCACCTTGAATGGCCAACCCCGGTTGGCCAGACTTATCAGCACAACGCAGCACAACCCATTGGCCGCCCCAGGCAGCCAGAAAGACCCTATGACAGAGCAAGCTACCATCCACTGGACCGAAAACGGCGAAGAACGCAGCGCAAACTGGCAATCCGAAGCCGGCACGCCCCCGCCCAAGCGCGTCGTCATCGCTGACGACACCACCACCGGCGACACCGCCTACCGCCTCGCCTGCGAAGGCACTGCCATGCTCTGGCGCGGCGACTTCCAAAACGCCCGCCAGCTGCTCCAAGCCCTGGCCMGCCGCGCCGACAAGCCCAAGAAAGCCGCCAAGGCCGCCAAGGTGCCCAAGGCCAAGCCCACCCCCACCGAAGCCTTCCACCTGCACCGCCAGGCCCAGTCCCAGCGCGCCCGCACGCTCTCCATGCTGCTGCTGCCCTTCGACGCCGACCACCTCGTGCCCCTGCGCCGCTCCCCCGACGTGCGCGAAGCCTGCCTCGAAGCCTACGGCGAGGTCGACGCCCCCTACGTGGCATCCATGCGCGAACTCCTCGGCCTGATCGGCGCCCACGAGTGGCGTAAAAAAGGCGTGGAAATCCCCGCCCTGGCCGAACGCATCCACCCCTACTACGGCGTGTTCTCCCCCGTGCGCGGCGAATACATCGACCTGGTGGCCAAGGCCCAGCTACCCGCCGGCGCCCTCAACCTCGCCTTCGACATCGGCACCGGCACCGGCGTGCTGGCCGCCCTGCTAGCCCAGCGCGGCGTCAAACGCGTGATCGCCACCGACATGGACCCGCGCGCACTCGCCTGCGCCAGCGACAACATCCACCGCCTGAAAGCCGCTGCCCAGGTCGAAGTGGTAGAAGCCGACCTCTTCCCCGAAGGCCGCGCCCCGCTGGTGGTGTGCAACCCGCCGTGGGTGCCGGCACGCCCCAACTCGCCGATTGAGCGCGCCGTGTATGACCCGGACTGCCAGATGCTGAAGGGCTTTATCGCCGGGCTGGCGGATCACCTGGAACCCAAGGGCGAAGGCTGGCTGCTGCTGTCGGACCTGGCTGAACACCTGGGCCTGCGCACGCGGGACCAGTTGCTGGGCTGGATTGATGAAGCCGGGCTGAAGGTGCTGGGGCGGTTGGAAGTGAAGCCGAACCACCCGAAGGCAGCGGACATGACCGACCCGCTGCACGCCGCGCGCGCGGCTGAGGTGACTTCGTTGTGGCGCTTGGGTATCAAGTAAGCTGCAGCCGATAAACCGGGCGACGCTCGTCGCCTTGGTTCAAAGACACCAGAGCCGTTTCAACCTCCGCTCTGTTGTCTCCCCTCTCCCGCCTGCGGGAGAGGGGCGGGGGAGAGGGGCGGGAGCCAGCAAGAGCGACGAATCTCACCCTTCCACAAGCCCCCCACCCCCTACCTCAAAGCAACCCCTGCACCCGGTTCAAAGCCGCATCCAACTGCTGCTTCAACGGCGTCAGCAAGCAATGCAGCCCGTGACTGTCTTCTACCTCGTCACTGTCGTAATCCAGCAATCTCAGAACGGAGCCAAGGCCTGCGCTTACGCGTAGCAAGTCGGCACAGCTTTCCTGCGCGATGCTTTGAGCGTCGTTGCGCAGCGCGTCTAGTTGGTAGGCTAGTTCCTGGACGCTTAGCTTTGTGGGGGTGTCTGCGGGGAAGGTGATGCGGATCAGGTCGGCTAGTAGGTCGGATTGCCGGGAGAGGGTGAGCGTGCGCTCGGGTGGATCGCGGAAGGTGGTTTGCTCGGAGCGAGCGAAGGTGTCAGACATAGCGGCTTCCTAGTTTGGGTTGGAAGACCCGTCTCTCATTTCCACGTGAGGGTGGCGGGCCCGCAGCGAGGGTGGAAATACCGGAAACGTAGGAAACCGGCCAGCCCGAAAGCTGCCCCGCTCGGCCCGCCGTAGTCATACTACGCGCGCACGAACGCACGGACACAAAAAAGCCGCAAATAGCGGCTGTCCGCCTACGTTTTCCGGGTTTCCACGCCCGATCACCTTTGTTTGAGGCGATTGGGGGATTGTCGGGGAGGTGTGGGAGGGTGTCAATCGGCGAGGGCTATGCTGTGGGCTACGTCAAGATCCGTGTTGGCTATCAGCGCGTACTCGGACCGCGCCGGCGGAGTTCGAATCGATAGATCGCCGTACCCGCCATGATCGCAGCAACGAACCGAAGTGATCCGAGGTCAGGAGCGGACTTCAGTTTGCCGCGTAAGGCTCTCCGCTTGCCACCGTCGCCTTCTCGGCTAGGAGCAGTTCGACCAAACGGCTACTTCAGACTGGGCTCCGCTTTTCGGACTACGGGTCTAAGTGTTACCTTAGCTGACGCCCGTCAGTGACGGTCAAGCGGGCCAACTGCGCGCGAGTAGAGTGTTAGCGTCGGCTGCAGTGTCGGCGAGTGCGCGAGGAGATCGCGCGGCACCACGGAGGACAAATCGATGACGGCTACCAAGCCAACGATGAAGATGCCCGAGTTACTGGTCTTCGCCAAGTCGCTCGCCTTTGGCTTCGTAGGTGCGGAGGTTTGGCGGGCCGCCTTCTACCTCGGTGCGAACTTCGCTCAGACGTTGTCTGATGTACCCCTCTGGGCAACGACCGGTGGAGTACTGGCCGGCCTGCTGCTGTGCCTGATCTACTCAGTTGAGCGGGGCGCGCACAGCGCTGCTGCGCGGATGGGCCGCAGCCTCCGCCTCGATCTACTGATCGCGATCGGCATCGGCATCTGGACGAACGAGTTGATCTCGCCTTGGTTGGCTAAAGTGCATGCAGCACTCAACAATGCGGATCCTCTTTGGGCGCCAGCGGTCTTCGTTCTGCTCAGCTCCGTACTGTTGTCGCCACTGGTTCAACAGTACTGGCCGAGACCCAAAAGAACGACCCCACAGTTGTATTTCATTGCAGATGAGGAAATCGGAGACGAGAAAGAAGATCTGCTTGCAAGCGAAGCGCAAGCCAAGTCGTTCGCGGAGACTGTTCTTGCAAGCGGCGCCCACCAAGGGCTCGTCTTTGGGGTTGACGGGCCATGGGGAGTCGGCAAGACAAGCTTCATTAACCTTGCTGAGCGTTACTGGGCAAGAGCGGAAGACAGGGCCATTGTTTGTCGATTCGAACCTCTTCGATACGCATCAGAACCTGACCTTGCGGACCGCTTGATTCGCGACTTGTCCGCCGCAATTCAACGAAAGGTCTTTGCTCCAGAGTTTCGGCCGGCGGCGTCGCGGTATTCCCGGTTGATAAAAGGAAAGGCCGACATTTCGTTCCTTGGCTTCAAGCTTTCGTTGGAACCGTCGCAGGAGACCGTTGATGAACTGCTCGATGACATCGACGCGGTGCTTAGGCGCATCGGCCGCCGCGTGATCATTGTCATCGACGACCTTGATCGTTTGGACGCAAGGACTACGAACAACGTTCTGTTTGCAACGCGGCGGACGTTCAAGCTGTCGCAGGCCACCTATGTCCTCTGCTACGACACCGAGGTACTTGCCGGAAGCCAGGAGGAGGGTTCGAGAGCGCGAGAATTCCTTGAGAAATTTGTGACAGTCAAGTTGAGCTTGTTCGTTGACAGTTCGAACATTCGGGACTTCCTGCGAAGGAACTGGGAACGCGCAGACAACCAACTGGGATCGATTCCTTCCGATACGATGCTGAAGCTCGGCTCAGTGCTCAACGAGTTGGCGAGTATTCTCGACGGTGACCTAGCGGCGAAGTACTTACCTCTTGTCGGCGACCTGCGCAAGGTAAAGCGCTTCATCAACGCCATGCTTCTCATGCAAATCGAGAAGAGCGACTTAGGTCGGACGGACTTCAACAAGTGCGACCTCATCAACCTCATGCTCTTGCRTCTKAACTACCCTGGGTTGTTCAGACGTATCTACTCCGAAGAAACGGAGGGACGTTGCGGGATTTTTGCCGTGCGTCGCGAGTACGGCGAGCCAGGGTTCAAGAACTCTGCTGAGTTCTCGAAGCTGGTGGCGGAGCGACAAGGGACGGCAGAGTTCCTATTGACGCAGCTTTTCGACGTGGGGAGTTTGGCGCTTGGTGATAGGAGCGATGTTGAGGAGGCAGTCCTGAGGTCGCGCGCGTGCTTCAACCATGAGAACGTCAGGAATCTGGAGGGGTACCTCAAGCTCATTGTGCGGTTCGCAACACCAGAGCCACAGGAGACATTTGTTCTTTACCAGGAAGCCGTGGAACGAGTTCGGAATGGGGCGTCTATAGCATCGGTGCTGACGTCGCCGGACTTTCGATTGGAACGCGGGGAGCGTGCGCACGATCAATTCTGGAGGGTGCTTGTCAATCAATCTTATGACTTCACTCGCGCTGTCGCGGAAGAAGCCATTGACACGCTCGTCGACTATTTGCCGCGCTACGCGGCAATCGAGAACGATGATCGCGGATTGCGGCAGAGGTCGATCTACTCCCTGTTGCGGCTCTTGGATCGAGCCGGCTGGGGGAGAACATCGGGCCGTCGTCTTCCGAATACCGCAGAGAACGTCATAGAGATCGCGTGGCGGATCTTCGGCGAACACTCCCATGAAGGCAAAGGGCTAATCCAACGTATAGCCGGCAGCGATCGCGGCGTCCTCGGCTGGAACGATCTCATGTTGTTCAGGCTCCAATGCTCCGCAGATCGTCAAGGACAGAACTACAACCTGCATTCCGCTCTCATTGTCCATCAGGACGGAAGTGCTGCGACAACAGGTTTGGTCAGTAATCTCGCATTGATCGGAATGAGAAGACTGTCCCAGGAGGTCTTCGCGCTGTTCAAGCGAACCTACATTGATCCGCGGCGAAATTTCTTTTCAGAAGTCAGTGATACCCCAGTTGAAGAGTTTCTCGGCGAAGCTTCGTCTCAACTTGATCAGCAGGCTTCAAGGGGCGAGCAATCCGAGCAAGGTGCAGCTTCGCTTGCCCAGCGCATTTCCTCGGCGCGCTCTGCCGTCAAGTCCTTCGTGGTCTACCAACTGAGCAATGCACTGCCCCCAACTGGGTCAGGCGTGGGCTGCGGGCATTACGACGAGTGTGGGGCTGGTGATAGTGGCGGCATAGCAAGGCAGATGAACGAGTACGTGTTTGGCGCCTGCTTCAACCCCGACATCCGCGAGGACAACGTCTTCCATTTCCTCGACCACTGTCTGTCGCATTTGAGTAACTCATTCTTTGCGGGCGGAGATGAACAGGGCTGGTTTGCGTCCAAAGCTGGGGTTCCAGGAGGTTTTGATCCGAAGGAGATGGGACGGTACTGGAGTCAACACCGGGAACTCATTCGCCAACGAGTCCTGCAAGTCGAAGAGCGGTACGTAGTAACACCCAACTACGTAGCTTCGTATCGCGAAGATCTGGCTGGAGTCTTCACAGTACTTGATGAATTGGTCGACGAAGCAAAGGCGGTTGAGGGTGAGTCCGACGAGCTTCTTCCAAACCCGTCTTAAGCAGGGTCGGCCGGGCGTTGAGCCCACGTCGCCGACTCGGTGCAGCCGGCATTCAGGATATCTAAACCTCACGATGAGCCGGTACGGTCTGCGATACCCTCGACACTAGTCGCCGGAAACGACGGGGCGCTGGCGCCTACGTGAAGCCCAATTTACTTAATGAAACTGAGCAACCATCATGGTTTGCGTATCCGCGCCACTTTGTCCGGGCAGTTGAACTGAATATTCTCAATCTGGATCCGTGGCAGCTACTTGAGGGAAAATGGCTCCGCGTTCGGCTAGAAGGACTGGCCAAACGATACCCCGATAGGCAGTTGGTTCCCTTCTTCCGAGATATGGGTAGCGATGACATAGCCTGTTGGGAGGCGGGTAAGGGCGAACGAGTGCAGATCGTTCACGACTTCGCAACGCCAGGGTGGGAATGCTCTGGCGAATTCGAAAACTTCGTGAGCTGGTACAAGGCCACCGCAGAGATCGCATTGGACTTTGAGTGACCGTTTGTGGAATAGCCGTGCGACCGCTTCGGGTCGGCAGAAGAGCCGACCGGGGAGCGACCGACGGAGGGCGCTTGCCGGCCAGGAACGGCCGTTAGATCGGAAGCGCAGGTCTGTTTAGGGACTGAATCCGTAGGAGGGCATCTGGTAAAGTGCCGCAGCAGTCCTAGATTCGCAACGAACCTGCCCCCGCAGACAAGAAAAGGAAGGCCATACCGATGGATCTCCGGCTCTTCTTCATCTGCTTTCTCACTTTTGTGATCCACCTGATCGGGACGTTGGCCTATTCCATCCGAATTGCAGGTGTTCGCACAGGACGCATCGCCGTCTCCTTTGCGCTGTTCAGCGTGATGATGCTCATTTCCCGTACTTCCAACTCCTTCCTCGGCCCATTTTTGGCCAAGCGTGTGGAGACAAACCTTATGGGGGAGAGTGCCGGGAATTTGGTGATGGATTTTAGATGGTTACTGATGGCCGCCGCACTGGCGACGCTCTTCGGTGCCTTCCTCATCCCGACCTTTCAGCGTGTCTTTAGTAGGGCTGTTCTCCACTTTCAGGTTCATCGCTCAATCCCAAAGCTAATCCTGCATGGATTCTTCAAGGGAGGCATCAGCTATATCAAAGACGCGGCCACGGTGCCAGCGAAGGCGAACATCGTCGCTGCGCACCGGGGGCACGGTATAGCACCGTCGGTGATCTGCCTCAATATCATCGCTGTCGCACTGTGGACTGTCGGGGTTTTTGCGTCGTTATACGCAGGTTATCTCGATCCGAACGTGAGGGTCACCTCAAGTACGTTGTCGTCGATCATCAATGGAGGTGCGACCATCGCGATGGCGCTGTTCATCGACCCATATATGTCTGCGATGACCGATGATGTCGTCGAGGGAAAGGTTACCCAGTCGCAATTCAGGAAGGCCGTGGTTTGTCTGGTCGGAAGTCGGCTGGCAGGTACTCTGTTGGCGCAACTGCTCTTTGTCCCCGCAGCGGGCCTGATTGCCTATGTTGCGGCGGTACTCTGATTGATGAGCTAGGCTTGCGCCGATGTGCGGATCAGTGGCTCAGTTCGGCCAATAGCCGCCGTTAGAGTATTCTCTGACCGGATCAAAGCTAGCTCTGAAGCTTCAGAAAAACTAGCGTCCCGCAGCCGATGGGCGCTGACCAGCAGTATGTCATGGACCAATTACGCCCTCTGAAAGACAAGATTTGCCAAGCCGAAATCAAGGAGCCTCCTCTGCCGTGGCGAAAAGCAAGTGTATTTGCAGTGGGGGGGCTTGAATCAGTAGGCTTCGATAGAGAGTCCGAACATCTTCTCGTTGTGTCGAGCCAGGGGCGAGGCGTATTCGATTGCCGCGTGGGAAAGCGTGTTGCCCGTGACGATGCAAACCAGATTGGAGACTACCTTCACCTCGAGGCACAAGGAATTGGACCGCTTGACGGCAAGGTCATCCGAATGGCAGGCCTATATGGCGGAGGTCTACCGCTGGCAACCGAGGACCGTTGGTCTCTTGAGATCGTCACGTTAAACTGGCCCGCAACGAGTATTCTCCTGTTTGAGCCGGACTCATGGTTATTTGGCTCTTTGTACGGCAAGCCGGACAGCTTTCACAAGATTGCTCTCGAGTCGGAAGTTCGTGCATGCGGATTCTCGGCGTCCGGAAGATCGCTCGTTATCGCAACTTCCTCCGATCTAACTATTTTCGTACGGTGAGTAGTCGTTGCGACGGCTTGTCGGCCATCGTGCCGCCTGCAGCATTTAGTCTCGCAAATGACCGTTCGGGGGAGTCGCTACCGGCCGCTAAGGGTTGTGGCCGTTCCAGCCCGATATCTACAAATCTCTCCTCTAACTTGATCGCTGCTCTGTAATCGGGGTGATGCCGATAACTTCTACAGACGCGCAATTAATCCTAACATCGAGTCCGGATAGTGGAGTTATGTCGAAGAGCAGGCGCCCGTTAGAGTCCTCGGTTACACGGATCTCAGATATCCATCCGCCTGCCCCAGAATCCTGAATCTCAATATTTGCATATAATGGTCCTCTGCACCGGATTTCAATAATGCAATCGGGCTCATTTCCTGTGAAGGTAGGGTTATCCTGCCCCCAATGATGGATTAAAAGGATAACGTCGGAACCATAAGTATTACAGGATTTCGAGAAATTTATTGAGAGACCTATTATTTCAGCGTCATGGAAGCTTGGCCAATAGCCGAAGGCGTCTTCAACAAGCTTGCTCCCCTTTATTAGAGCGGCTGTCGCTGCACTCTCCTTGCTCATATGCCCTCCCTTGCTTCCAAGATCACTACGTCATAGATCTTCTTAGCCGGTTGCAGGCGTCCGATCCGGCGGGGTTCGCGACCCTGAGCCGCCTTTTGAGCTCGAGACGCCGTAACGACCGCCTCCGATGTACAACCGCCGCTTGCCCGGCCGAGTTGGCCGGAGAATGATTGCTCCAGGCGGATAGCGCTATCCAGCGGGCAGGTTCATCCGACCGGCAGACGAACCCGCTTGGAGCAAGCGGTCGCAATTGGGGCGAGTGCGGGTGACTTGACCTTGGACAGCGCTGCTAGTGATTTCCGMTCATATGCTTTAGCGACCCCAGGTTCTGGCTCGAGAAAAGGCGAGGTGCAGATGTTCGCCAAATCAAATCCATGACCGACCAAAGCTAAGACCCGATTTGGTGCTTTTGGGAGGGCAAACGCCACGGCATAGTCGAGGGCTAGGGATACGCCGGCATCTGAAAATGGTCGAAGAGCGCTTGCAACCTTTAGCCACGATGTGTCGCCGGACTCAATACCAGATAGCACGTGGCCAAAGTCCTTCTCGTGTTCCCACAGATCCCAGAGCACCTTGTGGCCCCCCTCTTTGGCGATGCGAGCAATCAGATTCTCTGCAGAGATTTCCGAGCTACCCGCAGCGAGAGCCGTCATAGGAAATAGTGCAAGGAGCAGAAGGATTTTGGCTAGTTGTCTCATAGAACGCGTTTCCACGTGCCGCACAGTGCAGCCAAACGAGATGGGGGAAGAAAGTGGCCCTCAAATTTCGGATTTTCTTCTCATCACAGCTTCATACAGAATAACAAGGGGCGGCCGGCTTGTGCGTGCGTTGGGAAACACAGGATGCCAAGCGATGCGGCCCGTAGCATGCTGCGATAACCTGACGCACGAGGCGAAGTGCGTAGCCGCCGTTGAAGGCGGCTTTGTGGGTACGCCAGTCGTCCAAACGTCTTAGGCAAGGGAATACCGAGCGACGCGTTATGGCCGATAGCGGCAGCTGACGTCTTCACTCCACAACGCTCCGAACGAGCTGGTCTCATTGCCGCCGCCGTCCCCTACGTGCCATCCTTAGGCCCAACCCCTACCGGATCAACCCAACATGACCCAAGATGAAAGCGCCATCCGCGACGTAGTCAACACATGGTTCACCGCCACCAAATCCGGCGACCTCCCCGCCGTCCTGGACCTAATGACCGACGACGTCATCTTCATGGCCCCCCGCCAGCCGCCCTTCGGCAAGAAAGAGTTCGCCGCAGCCTCCGAAGGCATGAAGAACCTCCAGTTCGACGGCACCTACGACATCCAGGAAGTCCAAGTCCTAGGCAACTGGGCCTACCTCCGCAACCATATCCGCATGACCGTCACGCCGCCTGACGGCAACCCTCCGATGCACCGCTCCGGCTACACCCTCACCATCCTGCGCAAAGACCCCGACGGCCGTTGGCGGCTCACCCGCGACGCAAACCTGCTGGCAGCGGAAACGGCAGCCACCCCGTGACGACAGCATCGCCAAGTGAATTGCAGGAGCGAAACAGTCATTGTGCAGCGCACTACAAAATAAGCGCCTGCTCACAGTCCCCTTCCCCGCATCCCCACCACGTACCTCGTCGCCACCCCGCCCCAGATCAGGATTCACCCCACATGGCGTTCCCACCCCATATCGCCAATAATGATCTCACTGCCATTGCCGGACGAGGGCGACCATGCTTTATAGTCCCGATGCAATTCGTACCGTCGCCCTGCTGGGGCACGCGGGGTGCGGCAAGACCTCCCTGGTCGAGGCGCTGCTGCACAAGGGAGGTGCGCTGCACATGCCCGGCAGCGTGGAGCGCGGCACCACGGTCTGCGACTTTGATCCGCTGGAGCGCAAGTACCACCACTCGCTCACCACCGCGGTGGCCCACCTCCACTATCGCGACACCCGCATCTACCTGCTGGACACACCCGGCTATCCCGATTTCTCCGGGCTGTCGATGAGCGCCCTGGCGGCGGTGGAGACGGCCGCCATCGTCATCAACGCGCAGACCGGCATCGAGATGACGACCCGGCGCATGATGGCGTGGGCGCAGGCGCGCAAGCTGTGCCGGATGATCGTGGTCAACGGCATCGACAAGGAGAAGGTGGATCTGCCCAAGCTGCTGGCCGATATCCAGGAGGCGTTCGGCAAGGAGTGCTTGCCGATCAACCTGCCGGCGGGGCGAGGCGGCGAGGTGGTGGATTGCTTCTTTAACCCGGCTGGCGAGGCGGATTTTCTGTCGGTGGCGTCGGCGCACGAGGCGCTGGTCGATCAGGTGGTGGAGATCGATCCGCAGCTGATGGAGCTGTATCTGGAGCAGGGCGAGCAAATTGCGCCGGAGCAGTTGCATGCGCCGTTCGAGCGGGCGCTGCGCGAGGGCCACCTGGTGCCGATCTGCTTTACCTCGGCGGCCAGCGGGGCTGGTGTCGCGGAGCTGCTCGATGTGCTTGTGCGCTTGCTGCCCAACCCGGCGGAGGGCAATCCGCCGTTGTTTAACCGTGATGCGGGCGAGCGCCAGGTAGCGATTCGCGCCGAGCCGGTGCCGGACAAGCATGTGCTGGCGCATGTCTTCAAGATCACCATGGACCCGTATCTGGGCAAAATGGCTGTGTTCCGCATCCACCAGGGCACGGTCACGCGCGACAGCCTGCTGTTTATCGGCGATGCGCGCCAGCCGTTCAAGGTGGCGCATCTGCTGATGCTGCAGGGCAAGGAGCGCGTTGAAGTGTCGCAGGCTGGGCCGGGCGATATCTGCGCCGTGGCCAAGATCGACGAGATTGCCTTTGATGCTGTGCTGCATGATGCCAGCGAGGACGGCAACATCCACCTGGCCCCGCTGGACTTTCCTACCCCGATCTACGGCCTGGCGATCGAGCCGTCGCGCCGCGGCAACGAGCAGCGCTTGTCGGAGGTCCTGCAGAAGCTTGGCGCGGAAGACCCTTGCCTGCGCATCGAGCATCCGGCGGGCACCAATGAAACGGTGATCCTTGGCCTGGGTGAGCTCCAGCTGCGTTGCGCGCTGGAGCGCCTGACCGGCCAGTACAAGCTGGAGGTGGTGACGCGCCCGCCGAAGATCGCTTATCGCGAAACCATCGGCGGCAAGGCCGAGGGGCATCATCGCCACAAGAAGCAGACGGGCGGTGCCGGCCAGTTCGGCGAGGTGCAGCTGCGCGTGGAGCCGCTGCCGCGCGGCACGGGCTTCGAGTTTGTCGATGCGGTCAAGGGGGGGGCGATTCCGGGCCAGTTCATTCCCGCTGTGGAAAAGGGCATCCGCCAGGTGCTTGAGTGCGGGCCGCTGGCGGGCTTTCCGATGCAGGACGTGCGCGTCACCGTGTTCGATGGCAAGAGCCATTCGGTGGATTCGAAGGAGGTGGCGTTCGCGGCTGCAGGCCGCAAGGCCTTTATCGAGGCCGTGCTCAAGGCGCGGCCGAGCGTGCTGGAGCCGATCGTGGATATCGAGGTGACGATGCCCGAGGCGGCGATGGGCGACATCATCAGTGACCTCTCCGCCAAGCGGGGCCAGGTGCGTGGCACGCGCACCGCGGCAGGCAATAGCGTGC
Source organism: Cupriavidus sp. 01L46 (assembly GCF_056399905.1). Lineage (NCBI taxonomy): Bacteria > Pseudomonadati > Pseudomonadota > Betaproteobacteria > Burkholderiales > Burkholderiaceae > Cupriavidus > Cupriavidus sp. 01L46. Next base: position 1,673 of record NZ_JBFTSF010000163.1, on the reverse strand, counting down.
TCGTTGCGGGACAAGTGCCGCTGTCGGAGTTGAACGACTACCAATCGCGCCTGAACAGCATCACAGGCGGCCACGGCAACTACACGATCCAGCTCAGTCACTACGAAGCCGTGCCGCCTGCCCAGCAGCAGCTGATGGCGTCGCACCATAAGGCGCATGGCAGCAGCGTGGACTGAGGGGATGCCAGGATACCGCGATGCCCCGATGGGCATGGCGATGAAAACCGTCGGGCTTGCGCTATGGCTCGGCTGTCTTCTGCCGTCCCCTGCCCTTGCGGCGCTGCAAGACCAGTTTCTGTATTTTCCTGCCAAGGCGGCGTTGCCGGAGCTGGTTGCTGGCGGGCTAAGGGCGTGGCCGTCTTCGCAAGATTTCAAGGGCTTGGTGGCCGAGCCCAGCGGGCCAGTGCGTGCCACCGCGATTGTGTTCCATGGCAATGCCGGACATGCCGGTCACCGTAGGGCATACGCCGCAGCGCTGGCACCGCAGGGCGTGCGCGTGATCCTTGCCGAGTACCCGGGCTACGGGCCGCGGCCGGGGCTGTTGAGCGAAGTCAGCCTTGTGGCCGATGCCGAGCAGATCATCGCGCAGGCCTATCGGCAATACGGCGCCCCGCTGCTGGTGATCGGCGAATCGCTGGGGGCCGGCGTTGCTGCCGCGGCCGCAGCGCGCCAGCGGGACAAGACGGCTGGCCTGATGCTGATCACGCCGTGGGACACGCTGCGGCATGTTGCCGGCTACCACTATCCCTGGCTGCCGGTGTCGTGGCTGCTGCGAGATCGCTATGACAGCGCGGCCAACCTGGCGCGGTTCGACCGGCCGGTTGTGGTGGTGGTTGCGCAGCGCGACAGCATCGTCCCGGCGCGCTTTGGCGTGGCGTTGCATGACGGGCTGACAGCGCCCCGGCAGTTGCGTGTGGTGCCTGGTGCCGAGCACAACGATTGGTTTGAGCGGGTGAACGGAGGCTGGTGGCGCGATGCCGTTCGTTTTTTGCTTGGCGGGGCGGATTGAGTTGGCGCTGCCACGACCCACATTGCATGGGCCGGGCACTCACGGCTTATCTAGTCGTCAACGCACGGATGAGGTTGGCAGCGTCGTTCTGCCGCGAACTATCCGAGCCTTCCCCACGACCGCGTCGACTACCGAAGCGTTCTCAGTCAATCGCTAAAGGGCACACAGCCGCGCGCGTCGCCTTGTGGCGCGCACTGCATGTCGAGGCCGCCCCCCTGCCGCATGTGCTGGAAGACCAAATCGGCCTTAAGCTGCTGGCCCCGGACGAGGGCTGGCGCAGCCGCGGGGATATGGACCCGCAGTTCACGCGTCCCTTTCGCGCTTCAATCGTGGCTCATGCTCACTTCATTGAGGATCTGGTCGCGGAGCAGGCCGCCCCCGGGGTTAGTCAGTATGTCATCCTCGGCGCGGGCCTTGACACCTTCGCACAGCGCAGACTACAAGCAGAACCCAGACTTATTGGCCTGAGGCCGAGTGGAGTGCTCATGGACACATTCAAACGTTTTAATTTCAAATTGAGCTTTGATAAACAAAAGATTTCTCGCGTTCCTGAACAAGTACAAATCGACAGAAGTCTTGCCTTTCTCAAAGCAATAGGCCAGATCGACCCCATTCTCAAGAACTGGTTTTTATGTCGACCCCATTCTCAAGAACTGGTTTTTATG
>NZ_JBFTSF010000162.1:0-14111 GCF_056399905.1 Cupriavidus sp. 01L46 | reverse complement strand
TCATCCAGTTGTTGACGGATGGTGGGCCGAAGTAGCTCAGTCGGTAGAGCAGCTCATTCGTAATGAGAAGGTCGGGGGTTCGATTCCTCTCTTCGGCACCATAAGAATTCCAAAGTTTGACCAGCATTGCCTAGAAACCCAGACAGCGTAACGCTCTCTGGGTTTTTTGTTGCCCGCCGTTTGCAAACTTTGCCCGGCGTCCACCCCATTTTTGGGGTGCCGGCGCCAAGCCGTCACGGGTCAATTTCCGCCACGTCTCGCGGCTGACCGGTAGGAACGGCTGGAGCTGCTTGAAACGGGAGAAGCCATCCCGCGGCAAGACAATCCCCTGGGATTGCGCCTCGGGTGGCTTGGCCTCATTTGTGGCGGCTTGGTGTTGGGCTTCGCTATGCTGCGCAACGGCAGCGCTGCGCGCCGGCTTGTTCTTGGTGGTTAGTATCGGGCCGGAAGACGTATAGATCGTGTTCAGTTTCGGCATTCAATTCGGGATCACCGTCAAACCCAATCCAGTAGCCGGTTTCTGGATTTCTCTAGTTCCGTCTATTGTCTAACAGCGGGTATGCCGCGGTGGCGCCAGCCGCCATTGCAGGAACATGCCGCCCCCATATCCGTCCGGCTTCCTGCGCCGCCATTCCTTGGTACCATCCAGCCCCAGACTCGCACACAAGCCAAGATGCGCTTCGCTTCCTGCAACGGAATCCATGGAGATCATGCTGTGAAATACAAGAAGGTGTTGGCAGCAATGGCCTGCCTGGTATCAGCGGCTTGCACTACCCCCGCGCCATCTGCTAGCCGACAGATGTCGACGTATGACATGGACACCGAATACACGGTTGAATACGTTCCGGACGGCTTCACCCTCATGGTCAACTATCGCTATCAGCAGTTCACCGTGCGATCTAGCGCGGCGGAGACGGCGTGCAAGGCAGCGCTTACCACCGTGGCCAACAGCCTGGCCGAGCGCAGGCAACGGCAGATCGAGCCGGTCAACGAACAGCTCATCAAGCTCACTACCAGCAGGAGCTGGTCCGGCAAGGTGGCCGCCTGCTCTGCCTCCGCGCCGATAGTCTGGAAACGCTGACATCGGGGCAACGGGCCCATTTGGGACGTGCCCGGCCCAGAGGGGTTGCAGCCGAGGGCAGACCTTCTGGAGTGGCGTCAGCGCGCCGACGATGGCGCGCTGCAGATACTGCGCTCCCATCTGTCCTTGACCTTGGCCTCTTCGACCRTCTGCCACTGCATATTGCTTGGCGCGTCGGTCCCGCAATGACAGAGGGGGATGACGTGGTCGACAACGTACCCCGGGCATGGCCCAGAGCGGACGCCGTTGGCCGGACAGGGATTGAGCCGCTTGAATTCCGCGACGGCCGTATGGCTACGGGTGATCCTGCCCAGCGCGTCCCTCTGTGGTGAACAGAGACTTGGCGCCGGTAGCCCCGTACAAGCAGAGATGAGAGCAACCGCGAAGAGGATGAGCACACGGCAATTCATCGGGCCGTCTCAAGTAGGGGCACCGCCTGCACGGCCCTCACCATCCGCGCGGGCCATGTGTGAGAGCGTCAAATCTATGGTGATGGCGGCGCTGGCCGAGCTGGCGCTGCACGCCGGGTATGAGGTCAGGCTGAAGGCGGCGATGGGGGCGTCTAGGTAGGCCACGTAGGGTGACGCAAGACGGCCCGCACCGTCCCGCGTACTCCCCTCACTTGGCGCGAGGTGTTGCGTAGGGCGTAACGAGTTCAAAGCAATCAAAAAGCGCTGCAGACTTTTTTGCCTTGAAATCAATGGCATGAACCTCGATGCATTTGTATGCGCTTTCGCCCCTTTGAAGGAAGAACGTTTCGGTTGATACCCCATTTGGAGACGAGTCGCTCGTAACCGCGGCAATGCCGTAACCACGGCCAACAAGCTCAGATAGCGACAACCCAACGCGCTGCCATTGGCTGTCAGGCGCTTCAACTGCTTGAGCGGATAGCGCGGCAGTAGCGAGGAAATAGAAAGCGATACCGAGGGTTTTCATTGTGAAGTCGCGGTTGATTCCATCTGGGATGCGGTMATGGCGCCATCCGTCGTGGCGAGAGCGCCGCCGCCTCAGTCGCCATCATATCCGCGGGGAGCGGCAGCCTCAAATCYGAGGGGCACCCGGCGTGACGAGCGCGCTGCGGAGCAGGTGAAGCGGCTAACGGACCAGGAGAACGAGGGGACGGGCCTTACTGACTCAGGTGGGCGCGAGGCTGTACCGGCTGGGCGTGAACGAGCGGGTGATGGCGACGTGCAAGAAATGAAGCGACACGGCTCAGCGACCGCGGCCACCTCCGCGCCCGCCGTGGCGTCCCCCGCCATGGCCACCGCCGCCGAAGAAAACCGCACCGCCATAAATTCCAGGCCACCAACCGTAGTTGTAATAGGGGCCATAGGGGTAGGCTGGATAGTAAGGCTCGTAGGGATAGGCGCCGTAGGCCGGGTAGCCATAGCCATCATAAGCAGGCACTACCACGCAACCGGTCAGCAGTAAGGCCACGCAGATTGTGAGGTTTCTGATACATATGCTCATCGCGGCCTCCTGGCGCGCCTGAGCAGTTAGACACGAATTTCCGCTGCCCATTCCAAGAACTAGCCCGGTCCGATGCCTCTGGCAGGTGTTTCACCCGCGGCCCCTCTTCGGGTTTGACGGCGCCTTGCCAACCTTTGGCAACAGTGGCGAAAGAATCACTCGTTATGGGGTACTGCGTGAAATTGGGGGTATGCAACGGGGTATGAATCGCATCTATCGCCACTAGATCCCTTATTTCATGCCGGATTACGGAAGTTTTTCGATTCCTCTCTTCGCACCATAGGAATCAAACACTTAGCCCAGCCCTCCCGGTTGGGCTTTGTTGTTTCTGGGCCTCATGTAGCCAGCTGCACCGGGTTTTGGACTAGGCGATGACGACAACGGCAAGGCCGGCAAAGACGATGACTCGCGGCGGAGCTGGGCGCGGTCATGGCCGCAAGCCAATCGGCGAAGCCGAGCCTACCGTCTCGTTGCGCATGACGCAAAGCCGGCGCGTAAGCTGGACCGCGCATGAATGTACTGGGCTACTTGGCGCGCTTTTGCGTTGAGCTTGCCATCTCGCCCGCGCCAACGTGGACGATTTGCGTGGCCGCGACCTCTTCATCCTTCTTTAGCTCTAAGCCCGCCTCAACGATGTAGCTTGCGCCAGCGGGTACCACGAAAGGCTCAACCTCCTCAAACTCGACGCCGGGGTCGAGTTGGTAGCCGGCATAACGCTGAATGATATTCTTTGCTTCAAACAGAGGGGACAGCTTATCTCGGCCAGCGCTTCTTCAGTGCCGCGCTTTGTGTCGCCAACTACGAAAAATACGATAAATCTAAATCCAGCCCCAAATAATGGCGACGAATTCGGTGAGCGCAGCCAATACCACTATGCCGAACGCCACAAAGGAAAGCGGATTGTGGGGGCCATAGTCGATTGCAAAGCCAAACGCCATGCCGCAAAGTTCCACGACAAAGGCAACAAGACCAAAGCAGAGGGGTTTGCGAAAAGTGGGTGACGTTGCTTTCTGACGAGAGCATTAAGCTCACGGAAACATTATGTGGCCGCAAACCGGGCACTCTTTACGATACGCGGGAGCGGGTACCACAAGAATTCCACAGTTCCGACATCTAGCCACTCTTATTAATGTGCTGATATCTCCGACCAGGAAGCTTAGCCAAACAGCTAACCACGCAAGCGAAAACTCAAATCTCGCGGCCACGATCAACAAAATTTCTACGGCGCAAAACGCTAGAAAAAACGCGAACGAAGTTATGGGATGCGGGGCAATACGGCTTTGCCAATAGAGACGAGCACCGCTGGCAACATTACGAGCGTATCTGGCTAACATGGTGGTCTCTTCCCAACAGTTGCGCGACGGCCCCGTCGCTCTGCACTGCCCAATATCTTGGGGCCTGCCCATCTACGGTAGATTCTAGATTCGTCGTGTGCGCCCCAGCCCGGCCTGAGCGCATGCTTGATGCTAGCACCTAGATTGGAGGGCTGCACCGCAAGGGTACAGCCCTGCGCAAACAACACTAGAGCCGCCAGCCAGTGAAACGCGCCGCCTGCTTGTTGGCGCCCCTGCCGCCGGTGCGTTCGATTGCGACGACAGTCTTTGGCGCGCTGGCAACGGGCATTTGCATACGGGGCGCGTTTGCGTCGTTACCGCCGCCGGCAGGTCGCCCGACTCAACGACGCCATTGTCCTGCAGCACGTCGGCCAGATTAAGGCGCTCGCGGCTCAATGTGACCTCGCCGATCTCGTCCAGGCTGGGCATAGGGAGCGAAAATGCGTCCAGCGCCGGCCCAACCAAGCTTGTGCGTCAGAACGGTCAGGCGCGCGCTTACCTCGTTGCGAAGAAAAGCGTACGCGCGCCGCAATTGATGCTGCTGAGTCGGCCATCCGACGCCGTACGACGACGCGTTCGCGCAGTACGCAAGATACCCTCCGCGTTCCCCCACACCGCCCACGTTACGTAACGCGTAACAGCGGCGTAACACTGCCTCGCGGCGGCCCACGACATCCGCCCTATTCCCCGCCATAGGCAAATCGCCCGCAACCCCTTATCTGGCGCGGCTTCCAGCCTGATCGCATCCGCCCCTCGCCGCCACTGCGCCGCGTCGGCTAGCGCCATCGGCCAGATGGCACGGCGATTGYGCTAGTCCTTGTCATTCACGCGCGGGCGCGCGGCGCCATGCCGCTGCCACTTGGGGAGCCCTGTCGCGCGCCGCGCGCGCCGGCAGGGACTTGCATGACGGGCCACGACGAATGAGAGATCAAATGACATCAGTTTTCAGCAGCGAGGAGTTGGACGCGTATTTCTCTTCGTACGCCGGCATGGAGGGGGGGAACATCGGCGCGGCTGTCTGGATATGCGATAAGGAGCCGCACCTGCTTGCGTCTTCGCCGGGTGCCTCGCTGGCGCCTGTGCATGAGCCGCCTGCCTGGGATAGCGCATTCCGCGAGCGCCACCGGCACGACATGCCGCGCTGGCAAACGCACCAGCGCCTCKCCCGCATCATGGCGGCGACGCGCGCGGCCACGCTGCGTGAAACCATGCCGGGGCTGGACTGGCGCAGCTACTTCGACCAATACCTCTACGCGCCGCGTGGCTGGGAGTTCAAGATCAATCTCTACCCCCTGCCCAAGCCGCAGCAGATGGACCTGTCGCAGATCGAGTCCTTTCGCCGCAATCCGTGCCTCAGCCCGAACTGGCGCTATGTGGAATTCTGCCGCCAGGGCGGGCGCTTCCGCTTTATCGCGGCGCAGCGCCAGCGCATGCGTCCCAAGGTGATTCTCTGCACAGGGCAGGCCGAGGAAGAAGAATTCCTGCTGGCGTTCGGCTTCCCAAGCGTGCCCTGCTCGGAGCATCGTCTGCAGCCGGCGGATCTCGTCAAGACGCTGCGCGTGTATTCGCACGAGGGCACCCACCTGGTCATCTGCCCGAAGGTGGGCGGGCCGACCGGCATCAACTCGGACACGCTGCTCGATGCGATGGGCGCCTTCCTGTCGGTCTGGCTCGACGCAGCGGATTTTCCGGATGTGCGMGCGCAAGCCATGCGTGCGGCGCCGCCCGCCGGCACCGCGCACCTGGCCTGGCGCGCGATGACGCACAGCCCGGCTAGTTCCGCCAGCGCGTCTCCCGTATGACCCAAGCGCCGCAGCCTCTGCCGCGGCGCTCGCCTGCCCGCATCGTCAAACGCGTGTTTGCCTGATTGCGCCATGCCCTGGCGCTGCCGCCTGGCAGCCGCCAGCGGCATATCAACCCTCCCGCCCCCGCCTGCCTGCGCAAGCTCGCGCAATGTCCCGTTTTTTCCGGAAGGTYGATATCCGCTGCCCTCCAATCCCCTCCATAGGCTTACGGCTTTCGATTGATTGAATCCCACGCGCCGAAGCACCAGACTGGTAACACGATAAATACAAAACCGGCCCGCCGATCCAATTAGCCGCCGGGACCGATGACGAAGCGGCCGCGCAGCACGCGGTACGCGTTCGCACTTGCCACGCAACCGGGGAACATCATGCACATCGCCGCCACCTAGGGCCGCCGGCGCCACGCCGGACTCGCGCAGGATGGCTGCGCCCGCACGCCGATTCGCGTCGCGTCCAGCCAGCTCCCAGCCAAGACAATCGACAAGGAAGCGGCCATGGATGCTTATCCAGTTCCTGGCGCGGCGAGGTATCGCCTTTTTTCGCGCAAGCTCCTGATGGTGTTTGCGCTAGGCGCATCCCTGTGGGCCGTCACCGCTCGCGCGGATGACAGCACGCCGCCAGACACCCCGGCAGATTCGGCGCAGGCTACGCCGGCGCCCGCCTTCAGCCCCCAGGTCTGGCTGAACGCCGGGTTTTTCTCTTACCACTTCAATCATGCGGCGCACTACAACGCGGCCAACTGGGGCTTCGGCGCGGATGTCCGCATCACCGAGGATTTCACCTTGTCGGCCGGCGAGTACCGCAACAGCATGCGCTTTCACTCCACCTATGCAACCGTCACCTGGCAGCCTTTGCATCTTGGCCCGGTGCGGATCGGTGCCGCGGCTGGCGCGGTGCGGGGGTATCCGGATGTCAATCACGGTGGATGGTCGCCGATGGCGGCACCCATCATCAGCGTCGAGTATGGGCGCGTGGGTGCAAACCTGATCTACGTGCCGACGATGCGGGGGAAGGTGGATGGCTGCATCTCGCTGCAGCTCAAGATCCGGGTCTGGTAGGCGAAACCCGTGGTGGGACGGTGGGGAAGGCGAGGAAAAAAAAGCGCTGCATGCAAGAGCATGCAGCGCCACGGAAGGAGGACCAAGGGATTAGGCCCTCTCGGGAAAACCACCCCCGGGGAGAGAGCGGTAAGTGGTTACTGTAGYGAGCGGACTCGCATCGGCCTACCAGCCACTTCCCAATGCATGCGGAGAAATTTCCGCAAACCTTTCCGCCCCGGCTTATGGCTTGAACGTATCGCCCAGCACCACGCCTTCACGACGCGGATCGGCCCCGCCGACCAGCGCCGTCGACCCGCCCACGGTGGTGCGGATGATCGCGCTCAAGCCGCTCGACTGCGCCGTCACGTTGACCACGTGACCGAGCCCGCGCAGGCCCTTGACCAGCGGATCGTTGTCGCCGGCCAGGCCGCCGGCCGGCTTGGTGGCATCCACGTTGGGATGCTCGCCGCCGACCATCATGCCGCTGGTGGCGTTGTTTGAGCCACCGAAGTCGATCATCGACACGGCCTGCTGCGCGTCCATCTTCCAGTCCAGCACGCCCACCAGGGTCTTGGCTACGTACTGGATGATGCTGGCGCCGCCCGGCGAACCGGTGGTCATGTAGAAGTCGCCGCGCGAGCCGTCGGCATTGCGCTTGAACACCAGCGTGGGCGCCATCGAGCTGCGCGGGCGCTTGCCAGGCTGCACGCGATTGGCGATCGGCACGCCGCCGGCATCGGCCGGTGCCGCGTTGAAGTCGGTCAGCTGGTTGTTGAGCAGGAAGCCGTTGGTGAAGTGATACGAGCCGAGACCGGCCTCGATGGTGGTGGTCATGGAGACGACGTTGCCGTACTTGTCGGTCAGCGACAGGTGCGTGGTGCCGTGCTCGTTGATGACCGACGGGGCCAGCGGCACAGCGCCGAGGTCCCCCGCGGCGACCGGCAGCGTCATGGAGCCCACCGTGCTGATCAGGTCCGCCCGCTTGCGCAGGTAAGGCTTGTTCAGCATGCTTTCCCAACTGCCGCCCGGCAGGCCGATGAAGTCGGTGTCCGCCACATACTTGTTGCGGTCGGCATAGGCCAGGTTGCCTGCCTCGGCCATCAGGTGGACGCCGAGCACGTTCGGGCGGCCGCCGTTCTTGTCCATGTTCGACGGCGCATAGCGCGACATCTCGTAGTTCTCGACGATGCCCAGGATCTGCGCCACCGCGATGCCGCCGGACGACGGCGGCGGCATGCCGCAGATCTCGTACTCGCGATAGGTCGTGCAGACCGCCTTGCGCTTCTTGGCGACGTAGCTCTCCAGGTCAGCCAGCGTGGTCAGGCCCGGCGTGGCGGTGCCGCCGTAAGTGTTCTGGATCTTGGCGACGATAGCCTGGGCAATCGGGCCGTTCTTGTAGAACGCATCCGCGCCACCGCTGGCGACCGAGGTGAACACATTGGCCAGGGCCGGGTTCTTGATGATGGTGTTGACCGCGCGCGGGGTGCCGTCGGCATTGAGGAAGTATCCGGCCATCTCGGCATCGCGCTTGATGCTCGGGGCCGTCATCGGGTTGCTGCCCGCCGAGGCGATCGCGGCAGCCATGCGGGGCGGAATCGGGAACCCGTCGGTCGCCAGCTTGATGGCGGGAGAGAACAAGTCCTTCCAGGCCAGCTTGCCGTGCTCGCCGTGCGCCAGCTCCAGCACGCGCAACGTGCCGGGCGTGCCGATGGAGCGGCCACTGTGCGTCGCGTTAGGCGCCGGCGTGGTCTGGTCGGCGGCGGACTTCCATTGGATATAGTTGCCGTCGGCGGCGGCCGGCGCCATCTCGCGCCCGTCGTAAGCAGTGACCTGCTTGGTGGCCGCGTCGTAGTACATGATGAAGGAGCCGCCGCCGATGCCGGAGGATTGCGGCTCGACCAGGTTCAGCACCATCTGCGCCGCTACCGCGGCGTCCACCGCCGTGCCGCCGTTCTTCAGCACGTCGCAGGCAGCCTTGGTCGAGACCGGGTTGTTGGTCACCGCCATATAGGTCTTGGCATAGACCGTATTCTTGGGCGCATAGCCGGTGGCGATCTCCGGCGCGTTGGGGTCGCCCGGCAGCACCACGGCTTCGCCCCCGGTGGTGCCGTTCAGTTCGCAGCCCGCGACCGCTATCGGGGTGGTTGAAGCCGGGGTGGTAGCAACGGGATCGTCGCCGCCGCAGGCACCCAGGGTCAGCGCCAGAGAGGCGAGCGCGATGGCGCTGAGCCGGGTTGGCGTGAAGCGGGTGCCGGCCGGGTCCATAGGCGAGGTCACCGCTTCGTGAGCAGTTTGTGGCATGTTCTTCCTGTCTTATGTTGGGGCTTCAGAAAATCGACGCTTCCCTCGTCGATCGCCGCAACCGCTGCCGATGGGGAACGGTTGTGACGAAGGATCAACATAGACCTGCCATTTGCGATACTGAATAGCTACATGTCTGAATTTACAGACAAGTGAACGTGGTTCATACTTGGGAGTGCTGCAAGATGCCTATTTGGCTGTCGGTGGCATGGACGCGTTGACGCTCCGCCTCCCCCCMGTCACACCCCACCCGCCCCAAGCAGCGCAACCGTGCATGCCAGCCCATCCATGCGCCCCGCCGCATCGATCGCACTTTCCAGTTCGCTGAAGGCAAAGGTTTCCAACCGCACCGCATCCAGCGCTAACTGACCCGAGGCTGCCAGTGCCACCAAGGCAAGGTAATCGGCGCTCTCGTACATGAAATGGCCGATCAGCTCCCAGTTGTTGCGCAGCATCTCGCCATAGGGAATCGGCAGCGGCACCGTCATGCTGCCCATCAGCACCAGCCGACCGCCGCGCCGCAGGCTCTTGAGCGCGGCGAGCGTGGCGCTGGCATCGCTCGCCTGCCCGACCATGTCAAAGGCCAGGTCCAGCCGGCCGCCCGCGGCTGCGCGGATCGCCTCGGCGTTCGCGTCGGCTTCGCCGTGCAGGACCACCGGCGTCACCCGGCCGCCGCCAAGCGCGGCCAGCCGTTCCAGCGAGGCGGCGCGCCGCCCTAGCGCGATGACCCTGGCAGCACCCATGGCAAGCGCCGCCATCACCGCCGCGCTGCCAAAGTATCCGCTGGCGCCATTGATGGCCACCGTTTCGCCCGCCTGCAGCCTGCCGCGGCGCAGGCCGCCGAATGGCACGACGAACTTGGCCAGCGCCGCCAGCCGCGCGGAGCTCAGATGGTCGAGCCCGCGCAGCGGAATCAATGTCGAGGCCGGCATCTCGGCCAGCTCGCGTAGCGTGCCGTGAGGGAAAGCGGCGAGCATGGCAGCGCTGCCAGCACTGATGCCGGTCAGCCCGATCAGGGCCTGTTCGGGCTCCGGGCCGGCTTCGCTACTGCGCCAGAGCGGATTCACGGCGACCCGCTGGCCAACCTGCAACGATTGCACGCCTTCGCCCACCGCGGCAATCCGCCCGATGCCGTTGGTGCCGGGGGTGAAAGGCCCCGGCGGGTAGGCGTAGGGCAGCGCGCCTTGCAGGTACGCGCGGGTGTAGCTCAGGAGCGGCACCGCCTCCATCCGCACCACCACTGCGCCTGCTCGCGGCTGCGGCGCAGGCACGTCGCGCAATGCCAGGGCTTGTCCGGGCTGGTCGAGCATCCAGGCCTTCATGTTCGTGTTCAGGTTCGTGTCCATGTTCATGTCCATGTCGTTCTCCTCCGATGAGATGGCGCGTCGATGTGCGAGCACGATTGCACTCTAGGCAGCGCCCACCTATCTTTGAAATCAATTACTGATATCCGACGTATCAACATGATTGATCTCAGAGGCATCGACCTGAACCTGCTGGTCTCGCTGGACACGCTCCTGGCGGAATGTAATGTCACGCGGGCCGCGGCGCGCCTGCACCTGACCCAGCCCGCCGTTTCCACCCAGCTCGCGCGCTTGCGGCATGTCTTTGGCGATCCCTTGCTCATCCCCACGGAAACGGGCCGCGGCATGACGCCAACCGCACTGGCCAACGCATTGGCCGAGCCGCTGCATGCGGCCCTGAAGAACCTGGAATCCGTGGTGCGCCACCGCGCGGCGTTCAACCCGCTGACCGATACGCGGCGCTTTGTGGTGGCGGCCAGCGACAACGCCATTGCCGTGCTCGGGCTACGGCTGATGGAAACMTTGTCGGGGGTGGCGGGCCAGGGTGTGCAGATGGCATTCGTGGCAGCGGATCCCGCCACCATCGGCGCCAGGCTGGATCTGGGCGAAGTGGACCTGCTGATCGGCTCAGAGCGGATGGTGGCGCCGTCGATGAAGGCAAGGAAGCTGCTCGACGAGCGCTTCGTGATGGTCCAGCGCAAGCACCATCCGCGCGGCATGCGCCCGCTGGACCTGGATGCGTATTGCGCGCTGGAGCACGTGCTGGTCTCCACCAGCGGCGGCAGCTTCCACGGCTACATGGATGAGCAACTGGAGGCGCTGGGGCGGCGGCGCAAGGTGGTGCTATCGGTGCAGACCTTCACCCTGGTGCCGGAACTGCTCAGCCACAGCCACTATGTGGCCACGCTGCCGCGCCGGCTGGCGCAACGCTATGGCGACCGGCTAGACGCCTTTGCGCTGCCCGTCGAGGCGAACGGGTTTTCCTTGTTCGCGGCCTGGCATCCGCGCAACCATGCCGATCCGGCAATCCTCTGGCTGCGGGAGAGGATCGCCGCCGTGGCAGACGCAGCCGGGGTGGATTGAAGCGCGGCTCAGGCGGCCAGCACCTCGGCCTCGAGCATGCTGCTGATGGCGGCTTCCAGGGTCACAAGGGCTGCTGTCTTGGGCAGGCAGCAGCAGATGCCGTAGCCCATCTCCGGCGGCGGCATGTGCAGCCACATATTGTCCGACAGCAGCAGCACCCGCTGGGCGGGCAGCATGCTCCGCAGCTTGCGCAGCAGGCGCCAGCCGCTGGTCACGTCCTGCGGCATGCCAAACACCAGCAAGCCGGCCTCGCGGATCGTCGTCCCGTGCATGGAGAGATCATCGGGATCCACGCCGTCCACCTGCTCCACGCCAGGCATGCTCTCCAGCATGCGGGCCAGGCCAAGGCGCAGCAGCGCGCATTCGTCGATCACCACCGCCCTGAGCGGCGCCGTGCCGTGCGACGCTAGCGGCAGCCTGGCAACCTGCCGCGCCGACATGGCCGATGGCACGACCGGCGAGACGCCTCGCGAGGTGATGCTGTCTACGCCTGCCCGGCTGGTGAGTGCCATGTCCATRATCCCTCCTGTTGTCTYTTTCTGGAACGGCGCCAGCGGGGACGCCTGACAGGCTACTTTGCAAGGCACGTGCCAGCCGCCGGCGCGGGCTCTCTGGCGGAGCCGGGCTGGCCGCTGCGCCTTGTGGGGCAAGGGATTGGCGCTTGCGCGGGGGCTCGGGCGCCGCGGCCCGGGCGGGGCCGGGGCATGTTACGCGTCACGTAACGTGTTCCGCGTCGTGTTCCGCATTGTGTTTCGTGCGGCACATGCAAAACCGCCGCGCAAGAGCGCGGCGGCCGGCGTGCGACGGGACGCAGGGGGACTCAGACCAGCGCGATGCGGTCCTCCACCAGCCGGATGTGGCCGCCCGGCTTGTCCTCCATGATCTTCATCGACTTCTGCCCGATATGCAGGCTGCAACCGCCGTGAATGCGCCGGCTCACCTCGATGACCGCCTCGGGAGACGGGCGAAGCTGCTCGGCAAGCTTGGCGAGCCTGGCGTCAAGCGCAATCGAGTCGCGGGTAAGCTTGAACAGCGTGGCGCGCGCCTTCTCGCGCAGGTCGCCCACCGCTTTCTCGGGATTCTTGGCGAAGAAGCTGACCAGTTGCTGCACCTTGGCCTGCTCCGCCTCCAGCTGGCGGCGCTGGGCCTCAAGCTCGGCCTTCTCGGCTTCGGCGTAGGGATTGGTGCCCACCTGCACGGTGGTGGCGGTACCCGCGGAGGCGCCAAGGGTGGCGGTACGCACAGCCAGTTGCGCACGGCAGCGCCCGCCGGTGATGTTGCCCTGGCCGCCCTTGGGGCTGCCGGCAATGATGCTGCGCCCGGCGGAAACATCGCTCTGGCGGATGCCGCTTTCCACCTTGACCTCGGTGCCGGCCTCGACCACCGCGCTTTCGATGAAGCGCGCATGCAGCGAGCCCTTGCAGGTCACCCGCGCCAGCGCGACACCCTCGGCGCCCTGATGTGAACCTTGATGTGAGCCTTGATGTGTGCCCTCGGCCTTGCCAATGATGCCGCCTTTCACCACCACATTACCGCCCGCCTCCACATGGGCAGCCTCGATGGTGCCGCTGACGATCACGTCGCCGGTCACGCGCACGGTCATGCCGGTCCTGATATCCCCGTTGACGCGCAGCGTGCCGTCGAAGGTGACGTTGCCGGAGTGCATGTCGACCGCTTCCACATCGACCACCGGGCTCACCGATACGCCCTGCGCCGACAAGGCCGGCGAGCCGGAGATCGCCGCCACCAGTACCTCGGGATCGGCGGGATCCGGCGCCACGCCGGTCAGGCCGTCCGCAAAAGGCGGATCGATGGCCGGCACAGCGGGCACGACCTTGCCGAAGACGTCGATGCCGTCGCTGCCCTGGCGTGCCGGGATGCGCCGCATCAGCGGCGTGCCGGGATTCACCAGCAATAGCGTGCCCAGGTCGCGCAGGTCGATGCGGCCGCTTTCGTCCTCGGCCACCAGCGGCTTGGGAGGGGCCAGCAGGCTCTCGAAGCGCGCCGGCGTGCCAGGCAGCGGCGCGCGTCCCGTGGCAATCTCAAGCCCGTCGCAATAGCCGGCCTCGACCGCGCCACGCAGTGCCGCGCTGTCCGGTTCGGCCTTGACGCCGCGCTCGGCCAGCGCGGCACGGATATCGTCCCGTGTCACCTCGCGCCCGCCCTGCGGCGGCAGCAGGTTGAGCCGCACGCTCAGGTTGTCGCTGCTGACGCTGAGATCGAAGTAGCCGTCGGTCAGTTCGCCGATCAGCGCCTCCACGGGCGTCCCCTCGATGGCGCGCTGGCATTGCGCGAGAAAGGCGCCGATTGCCGCGGTATCCAGTTTCGCCTCCGCCCAGCCGCCCCTGGCCAGCGCCTCTTGCACCGCGGCGCGGTCTGGCGCCATGCGGCCCGGCATGGCGGCATATGCCGCGCGCAGCTGCCGCGCGCTGTCGTCCAGGCTAATCTGCAAGCCGCCGGCCTCTGTGTCTTGTCCCCGGTTTTCCATTCGGTTGTTCCCTTGATGGATCGTGTCCGGACGGCTCCGCCCCGTCCTCGGGGTCGTCCGCAATCCCGGCCTCGGCAGTGCCGCGCCGCCGCTGCGCCATGGCGCGGCCGCCCGGTGCCCGTGGCCTGCCAGGCAGGCCCTTGAAGCCGGGGATGTCATTGATGCGCTGCGGGATCTCGGTCCCTTTTGGCGCACACAACACCAT
>NZ_JBFTSF010000161.1:0-14714 GCF_056399905.1 Cupriavidus sp. 01L46 | reverse complement strand
GTCGTAGGCCGGCGCGCGTTGGGTGACCCCCAGGCGCAACAGGCCCAGCAGCATGCGCATGGCACGGGCGGTGAGGCGCGCCTCAAGGTCGCGCGCTTGCGCAGGCGCCTGGTCCCCTGACGGCACGCCGGCAATCAGGCTGGCCATCAGCTCGGGCAACTGCATGGCCAGCAGCGGGACGATGGCCGAATGCTGCTGGTGATCGTGCTCCAGGGCCTGCGTGGCATCGAGCAGGGGGCGCACTTGCTCGCGCAGCAGCGAGACGCAGCCGAGATAGTCGCTTGAGCCATCGGCGCGCCGGCGCGCGTCGGCCAGCAGGGCGCGGATCTTGTCGCTGGGGCTGCTGGCGCCGGCCAGCTGGATGCCTGCCAGCCAGGCGAGGTCTTCTTCGGGGATTCGGACGGAGACGGTTTGCATCGGGATCGGCCTGCGGCCTGAAGTGGCTCACTGGCATCAAGCATAGGTCGCGCGTCATCGGTTGTATACGTTTGAAAACAAAAAATGGCAAATGAGATCCGGCGCACTTGCCGGCGTAGCCGCCACACCCGCACTACCCTTAAATGGGCCGCTAATGCTACAATCTAAGTCTTTGATTTACATGAGCTATTGATCGCGCGGCGGAATTGCCCGCAGAGGCACGGACAGACGACGGCTTGCAATGGCGTGCGGCAGCACAGCGCGCCCCATGCGGCCGGCCCTTAAATCCATGCGCAGATCTCCCCCGCTCGGTTCAAGACGCGTGTCCGTTGGCGCCGGGTTCGCCTCCTGCAAGACACGGAAACCATGACGACTACGACCACTGACCAGACCACCCCCGAGATCACCTTCGACAGCTTCGGGCTAGATGCTCGCATCCAGCGCGCGCTGTCCGAGCAGGGCTACACCAAGCCCACTCCCATCCAGGAGCAGGCGATTCCCGTGGTGCTGCAGGGCAAGGACGTGATGGGCGCCGCCCAGACCGGCACCGGCAAGACCGCAGGCTTTGCGCTGCCGATCATCCAGCGCCTCTTGCCGCTGGCCAGCGCCAGCGCCTCGCCGGCCCGCCATCCGGTGCGCGCCCTGATGCTCACCCCCACCCGCGAACTGGCCGACCAGGTCTACGACAACGTGGCCCGCTACGCGCGCTTCACGGACCTGCGCAGCACGGTGGTGTTCGGCGGCGTGGACATGAACCCGCAGACCGAGGCCCTGCGCCGCGGCGTGGAAATCCTGGTGGCGACCCCGGGCCGGCTGCTCGATCACGTGCAGCAAAAATCGGTGAACCTGTCGCAGGTGCAGATGCTGGTGCTGGACGAGGCCGACCGCATGCTCGACATGGGCTTCCTGCCTGACCTGCAGCGCATCATCAACCTGCTGCCGGCACAGCGCCAGACGCTGCTGTTCTCGGCCACCTTCTCGAACGACATCAAGCGGCTGGCCGCCAGCTACCTGCACCAGCCGGTCACCATCGAAGTGGCGCGCAGCAACTCGGCCAACGAGAATGTGCGCCAGACCGTGTTCCAGGTCGAAGACGGCCACAAGCAGGCCGCCGTGGTGCACCTGCTGAAGACGCGCGCCGCCGAAGGCCTGTCGCGCCAGTGCATCGTCTTCGTCAACAGCAAGATCGGCTGCTCGCGCCTGGCGCGCCACCTGGAGCGCGAAGGCATCAACGCCGCCGCCATCCACGGCGACAAGACCCAGACCGAGCGCATGCAGACGCTGGATGGCTTCAAGCAAGGCAATATCGATGCGCTGGTCGCCACCGACGTGGCGGCGCGCGGCCTCGACATTCCCGACATGCCCTGCGTGATCAACTTCGACCTGCCGTTCAGCGCCGAAGACTACATCCACCGCATCGGCCGTACCGGCCGTGCCGGCGCCAGCGGCGATGCCCTGTCGATCTACGTGCCGGCCGATGAGCGCCTGCTGGTCGATATCGAGAAGCTGCTCAAGCGCAGCCTGCCGCGTACCGCGCTGGCCGGGTTCGACCCCACCGGCGCCGGCGCCCGCGCTGACGAGAACGACCGCCGCCGTGCCCGCACCGAAGTGCGCCGCCCGCGCGCCAATGGCGACKGCGAGGAGCCGCGTGCGCGCCGCAACGATCCGGCCAGCTCGCGCAACACGTTCCGCCCCGCCGACGATTCCTTCTTCTCGCGTCCTTACGAGCCGAGCGCCGCGGCGATTGCCGCGCAGCCCGACGTGACGGACAACAATGCCGCCGCCTTTGGCCGCGGCCGTCCGGCGCCCAAGCGGCAACTGGCGGCGCTGCTGGGCGGCGTGCCGCGCAAGTCCTGAGCGGCACGGCGCGACCCGTGGCGTAGCGAAACGCTGCCGCCGCAGCCAGCAAGAAAGGCGCCTTCGGGCGCCTTTCGTGTTTTGGGCCTCATGCCATTCAGGGGGGTGTCGTCGCTTCGCTGTGCGCCTGGGCGGGCAGGCGTTCCAGYATGGCCGCCCAGCCGGCCGTCGCATCGCTCAGCCAGCTTTCCACCGATTGCGCCGCGCTCGCCAGTCCCAGGTGCGCGCCGGCCGTGCGCAGCGCCGCCAGCGGATCGAGCTCGTCGATGGCCTGCGCGCCGCTTTGCTTGCTGAGCTTCTCGCCCAGCGCGTTGGTCACCACTGGCACGTGCAGGTACGACGGCGTGGGCAGCCCCAGCAGATGCTGCAGGTGGATCTGCCGCGGCGTGGAGTCGAGCAGGTCGGCGCCGCGCACGATATGCGTGACGCCCTGGTGGCCATCGTCGACCACGACCGCCAGCTGGTAAGCCCACAAGCCATCGGCGCGGCGCAGCACGAAGTCGCCGAGCTCGGTCGCAAGGTCCTGGCATTGCCGGCCTTGCCAGCGGTCGTCGAAGCAGATCAGCGCGGCGTTGCCGTCTGGCACCCGCACCCGCCAGGCGCGGGGCAGCTTGCCATGCAGGCCGTCGCGGCAGGTGCCGGGATATCCGAGCGTCTGGTGGCGCTCGCGCGCATGCAGCAGCGAGTCGGCGATTTCCTTGCGCGAGCATCCGCAGGGATAGGTCCGATGGTCGGCATCGAGCTTGCGCAGCGCCTCGGCGTACAGCGCTTCGCGCCGGCTCTGCCATTGCGGCGGCTCGTCCGGATGCAGGCCGAGGCGCGCCAGCGCCCGCAGGATCTGCTGGTCCGCGCCGCGCACGCAGCGCGGATAGTCGATGTCCTCGACGCGCACCAGCCAGATGCCAAGATGGGCGCGCGCGTCGAGCCAGCTGGCCAGCGCGGTGACCAGCGAGCCCATATGCAACGGGCCGGTGGGGGAGGGCGCAAAGCGGCCCCGGTAGCTGGGCGCCGGGCTAGGGCGGGTAGGCATGGCGAAAGCAGGTGTTAGGGCGGTGATGGGTCTGGCGCTTGGCCTGGTGCTTAGTCAGGCTGGCCCGGCTGCTGCTGGAGCAGGGCTTGCGCCAGGCGCGGGTCGTCCAGCTTGTTGGCCCACCATTGCAGCGCCTTGCCGCGCGTGCTGGTGCGCCAGGCTACCTTGAAGTTGCCGGGGGCACGCACCTCCAGGGTCTCGCGTGCCTGCAGCACGCCGCTTTCGATAAAGGGCTGTGCCATGGGCGCCGGCAGCCAGCCGCAGCCCAGGCCGCGGATCTGGGCTTCGAGCTTGTCGCGCATGGTGGGCACCACCAGCACGTCCTGCCCGGCGAGCACGCCATGGGTGCGGGCCGGCAGGTTGCGCGAGGTATCGCCCACGGCCACGATGCGGTGCTTGGCGATCTGCAGGGTGGTCAGCGGGCCGGGCTCGGTCGCCAGCGGATGATGCGCGGCTACCGCGAAGACAAAGGGCATGGAGCCCAGCGGGCGCACCTGGAAGCCCTGGGTGCTCGGCGCATCGTAGGCGCCGCCGATCACCAGGTCGGCGCGGCTGCTGACCAGCGCATCCCACGCGCCGCCCAGCACTTCCTTGGCAAAGCGCAGCCGGGTGGCATTGTTCTCGGCATAGAAGTCCTGGATGACCGGCAGCAGGGCGCGGAAGTTGATCAGGTCGTCGACCACGATGGTCAGGGTGGCTTCCCAGCCGGTGGCCAGCCGCTTGACGCGGCGGGCCAGGTCGTCGGCGGCGTGCAGCAGGTGGCGGCCTTCGTCCAGCAACGCGCGCCCGGCGGGCGTGAGCTCGGCGCGGTGGCGGCGCCGGTCGAACAGCAGCACGTCCAGGTCTTCCTCCAGCTTGCGCACCACATAGGTGAGCGCGGAGGGCACTTTGCCCATCTCGTGCGCGGCGGCGGCAAAGCTGCCCTTGCGCTCGATGGCGTCAAGAACTTCCAGGGATTCGAGTGAGAGTGCCATGTTCAGAATTTCTGAATGAATGCTTCTAAGATCGGTCCGCCAAATATACGCCTGCCACCCTAAACTGCCTAGTATCGAAACGTTACGCAAGGCCAGGACTAGGATTAACCCAGTTCCTGCGCCGATGTGGCCTGAAGGAGGGCCGTCAAAATGATTGAAATCAGAAAGGCGGGTGAACGTGGTTATGCCGATCATGGGTGGCTCAAGTCGTACCATACGTTTTCCTTCGCGGACTACTACGATCCCAAGCACGTCCAGTTCGGGCCGCTGCGCGTCATCAATGAAGACCGTGTAGCGCCGGGCATGGGGTTTGGCACCCATGGCCACCGCGACATGGAAATCATCAGCTATGTGCTGGAAGGCGAGCTGGCTCACAAGGACAGCATGGGCAACGGCAGCGTGATCCGCCCCGGCGACGTGCAGCGCATGAGCGCGGGCACCGGCGTGCGGCACTCGGAGTACAACCACGCCGCACACGACACCACGCACTTCCTGCAGATCTGGATCCTGCCGGAGAAGTCCAACCTTGAGCCCGGCTACGAGGAGAAGCACTTTGCGGCGGCCGACAAGCGCGGCCGGCTGCGCCTGGTGGGCAGCCGCGACGGCGCTGAGGGCTCGGTGGTGATCCATCAGGACATGCGCCTGTATGCCGGCTTGTTTGACGGCGACGAGTCCGCCACGCTGGCGCTGGCGCCCAAGCGCAAGGCCTATGTGCATGTGGCGCGTGGCCGCGTCACCGTCAATGGCAAGGCGCTGGAAGCGGGCGATGCCGCACAGCTCGAAGGTGCCGAGGCCGTGACCCTGGCGCACGGCGATGGTGCCGAAGTGCTGGTGTTTGACCTGCCCTGAGGCCTCGCTTCGGCAGCCCGCAGCCCGCCCGCTTTGCCGGCGGGCTGCGGTGCTTCGTCTGGGCAGGGTTGCCGTATGCTATCGTCTCGCTATAGATAAGATAAGCGGTCAGCCCGGCACACGCGCCGCCTGATGCGCCCTGGCCATCGACACCCAGACCAGAGATGACATTTGTATCCGTTCTCCTCGCGCTGATCGCCGAGCAGTTCCGCGCCCTGGGCCGCAACAATCCGATCTACGACATCGTGCGCGTTCTTGCCGAGCGCGCCGAGCATGCCTTTGACACCGGGCGCCCGCGCGATACCGCGCTGGCCTGGTTCACGGTGGTGCTGCCGCTCACGCTGACCGCCATGGTGGTGCACTACCTGCTGGCCTCCATCAGCGTGGCGCTCACGCTGGCGTGGAATGTCCTGCTGCTCTACCTCACCTTGGGTTTCCGGCAGTTCAGCCACTTCTTCACCGATATCCACGAGGCCCTCAACCGCGATGACCTGCCGCGCGCCCGCGCGCTGCTGCACCAGTGGACCGGTCTCGAAACCATCGAAATGCCGGTCACGGAAATCGTGCGGCATACCCTGGAAGCTGCCATCGTGGCAGTGCACCGGCATGTGTTCGGGGTGTTCTTCTGGTTCCTGGTGCCGATCGGCCCGGGCGGCGTGGTCTTGTACCGCATTGCCGAGTACCTCGCGCGCCACTGGAATATCCCCTCCACGGACCGCAGCCCCGCGCTGGGCCGCTTTGCAGCGCGTGCTTTCTACCTGCTGGACTGGATTCCCTCGCGGCTGACCTCGGTCGGCTTTGCCATCGTCGGCAATTTCGAGGACGCGGTGTATGCGTGGCGCAACCATGCGCGCAAGTGGAACGATGCCGTCAACGGCATCCTGCTTGCCAGCGGCGGCGGCGCGCTTGGTGTGCGCCTGGGGGTGCCGCTGGCGGAAGAGAGTACTGCCGTGGTGCTGCGCACCAGCCTGGCCGGCCCGGCGGTGGACTATGCGCCGGGCATGGAAGACGATAGCGAGCCCGAGGCGGCCGCGCCGGAATTCGGGGTGGAACCCAACGTGCGTACGCTGCAATCGGCCATCGGCCTGGTGTGGCGTGCCGTCGTGCTGTGGATGCTGCTGCTGGCGATGTTGTCGTTGGCGCTCTGGGTGGGCTGAGCCAACCCCGCCGTACCTGCCGTACCCGCTGTACCCGTTGACCATCGACGCCCGCGCTTGCCGCGGGCGCTTTGCTTTCAGGGTTGCCGCGGCGCGCCGCATTGCCAGCACGAGCCGAACTGCGCATCGTGCCATTCCCCGCAGGACGCGCAGGCCCATCGCGGCCCCGGCGCCGGATTGGCGGCGGCGTGCAATACCTCCCAGGCCTCGGCCTCCCGTTCATCGTCGATCAGCCAGACCTGGGGCGCGCTCTCACGAAACGGGATGTCGCCCATCGCGCCAGCCAGCCAGGTATTGCGCAGGTCGGCACGGATGCCGGCGGCTTCCAGTACGTTCTGGCAGTGCGCGGCATGGACGAGGGAAGGGGTCGATAGCAGTAGTTTCATGGTGATCGGGTGCGCCACATGCCCGTTTGCCCGCAGGCGGCGCGCCCGATTACCTTACCACGGCTTTTGCTGGCGGGATTCGTGCAGCAGCTGCGTGTAGAGCTGGTGGCGCCGGCCGGAGATCTCGCCGGTCTTCATCGACGCCAGCACGCCGCAGCCGGGCTCGTTGATGTGGTGGCAATTGTAGAAGCGGCACTCGGTCAGGCGTGGGCGGAATTCAGGGAACGCGCGCTCCAGCATGCCTTCGCTSAGGTGGTGSAGGCCGAAYTCCTGGAAACCCGGCGARTCGATCAGGCAGCCACGCTGGCGCGCTTGAGGATCTGCGCCATCCACGCTATCCACGCCATCGGCCCCGCCATCCACGCTGGCGGGCAGGTGGTAGAGGCGGGTGAAGGTGGTGGTGTGCTTGCCCGAATCCAGCTTGGCGGAGATTTCCCGCGTTTGCGCTTCCACGCCCGGGATCAGCAGGTTCAGCAGCGAGGACTTGCCCATGCCCGACTGGCCGATCAGGATGCTGGCGCGGTGCGCCAGCTGCGGGCGCAACTGCGCCAGCGTGTCTTCCGGCGATCCGTGAACCGACAGGAACAGCGTCTCGTAGCCCAGCCCGCGGTACAGCTCGAGGCGGCCGCGCGCTTCTTCCAGCCGCTCGGTCAGGTCGATCTTGTTGAGGATGATCAGCGGGCGGATGCCCAGTGCTTCGGCAGACACCAGCGCGCGGCCCAGCAGGTCTTCCGAGAAGCCCGGCTCGGTCGCCAGCACGATCACTACCTGGTCGATGTTGGCGGCCAGCAGCTTGGACTTGAACTGGTCCGAGCGATGCAGCAGGTTCTTGCGCGGCTTGAAGCCGGTGATCACGCACTGGTCGGACGCGGCGCGCTCGATGGTGACACGGTCGCCCACCGCGCATTCGCTGCGCTTGCCGCGCGGGAAGCCGTGCAGGCGGCTGCCGTCGTCCAGCTCGATCACATAGTGGCGGCCGTGCGCGGCGACGATCAGCGCCTCCTCGGCGGCGGCGCCATTGGCATTGGCTTTGGCAGGGCTTGGGGCGCGCTGCGGGCCTCCCCGGCTGGCGGCGCGGCTCATGCGTGCGCCAGCAGGCGGTCGATCCGCTGTGCTGCCGGTGGGTGCGAGTAGTAGAAGGCGCTGTAGATCGGGTCGGGGGTCAAGGTAGAGGCATTGTCCTTGTAAAGCTTGACGAGGGCCGAGACCAGGTGGCCGGCATCGGTCTGGCCGGCCGCAAAGGCATCCGCCTCGAATTCATGGCGGCGCGAGGTCTGGCTGGCCAGGGGGCCGAGCAGGAAGGTGAATACCGGCAAGGTCAGGAAGAACAGCACGAGGGCAAGGGCGTGATTGGTGGTGCCAAGGTTGGGCAGCACGCCCAGCCCGGTGTAGAACCACGTGCGGCTGGAAAGCCAGCCCAGCGCGGCGAGGAAGAGCAGGCTCAGCGCGAAGCTGACCAGCATGCCCTTCAGGATGTGGCGCCGCTTGAAGTGGCCAAGCTCATGCGCCAGTACCGCTTCGATCTCGTCATCGGCAAGGCGCTCCATCAGCGTGTCGAAGAAAACGATGCGCTTGGCCGCGCCGAAGCCGGTGAAGTAGGCATTGCCGTGCGCGCTGCGCTTGCTGCCGTCCATCACGAACAGGCCGCGGCTGCGAAAGCCGCATCGCTGCAGCAGGCGCGTGATGCGGGCTTCCAGCGAGGCATTGGCCAGCGGCTCGAAGCGGTTGAACAGCGGCATGATCACCGTCGGGGCAATCATCTGCACAAAGATCGTGAAGGCGATCCACGTCAGCCACGTCCAGGCCCACCAGTACTCGCCCATATGGGCCATGAGCCACAGCACGGCGAGCAGCAAGGGCAGGCCGAGCGCGCAGCCAACGGCGGTCATCTTGAGCATGTCGGCCAGGTAGAGCTTCCAGCTCATGCGGTTGAAGCCAAAGCGCTGCTCGATGCCGAACTGCCCATAGAGGGAGAAGGGCAGGTCGACCAGGCCGCCGATCACGGCCACGCTGGCGATCAGCGCCACGCTGTAGGCGTAGCCCGGGCCGAAGGTGTCGATCCAGAACTGGTTGATCCACTGCAGCCCGCCCAGCATGGTCAGCACGATCAGCAGCGCGGCGCCAGCCAGCACTTCCAGCATCGACAGCCGGGTGCGGGCGATGGTGTAGTCGGCCGCCTTCTGGTGGGAGGACAGCGTGATGGTGTCGGCAAAGCGGGCAGGCACCGCATGACGGTGTTGCGCCACATGGCGCACCTGGCGGGCCGCCAGCCAGAGCTTGGTCAGCACCATCAGCATCAGGGCGGCTAGGAACAGAAACGTGAACATCGGGCAGGGCCTTGTCGTGTGAAGCCTTGGCGTACGCGGTGGCGGCCGGGCCGCCGAAGCGGGTTTCCGAACGCGTTGGAACCGGCTGCGGCGGCGGATATGCGAGAATTATAAGTTGTTCGTGCCTGCTGCCCCTTGTTCCTGATCCGGGGAGCGGGCGCGCCCTCTTTTGCTTCCCTTTCGATTGCAGTCCAGATGACCAGCCAAAATACCCACGTCCCCAGCGGCGTCAAATCCGTCAAGAGCGAAAACAACCTGATCTGGCTGGACATGGAGATGACCGGCCTGATGCCCGACACGGACCGCATCATCGAGATCGCCATTGTCGTGACGGACTCCGAGCTCAACATCTTGGCCGAAGGCCCGGTGCTGGTGATCCATCAGGAAGACGCCGTGCTCGATGGTATGGACAACTGGAACAAGGGCACCCATGGCCGTTCGGGCCTGATCGACAAGGTCAAGGCCTCGACCCTGACCGAAGCGCAGGCCGAGGTCGAACTGCTGGCCTTCCTCAAGCGCTGGGTGCCGGCCGGCAAGTCGCCCATGTGCGGCAACTCGATCTGCCAGGACCGCCGCTTCATGGCGCGCTACATGCCCAAGCTGGAGGCCTTCTTCCACTATCGCAACCTCGACGTCTCCACGCTCAAGGAATTGTGCAAGCGCTGGGAGCCGGCCATCCACAAGGGCTTCATCAAGCGCCAGCTGCACACCGCGCTGGCCGATATCCTGGAGTCCGTGGAAGAGCTTCGCTACTACCGCACCCACTTCATCCGCCAGTCGGCACCGGCGGCAGCGCCCGCAACCGCGGCCGCAACCGAGGCGAGCGCAGCGCCGGATACCCCGGCCGCCTGATTTTTTCTCCTCCCATGTCACTGCCAAGGCGCCCTGCGGGGCGCTTTGGCTTAACGGCAGCCCGCCCATGCTTGCGCGTATCGTCTCGATCATCACGCCGGTCATCCTGATCATCCTGGTCGGCTGGCTCTACGGGCGCCGCGCGCATCCCGACATGTCCGGGATCAACCGCGCCACGCTCGATGTGATCGCGCCGCTGCTGGTGGTGTCGGCTTTTGTCAGCAAGGAATTCGTGCTGGCCGACCAGCTTGTGCTGCTGGGTTGCGCGGTTGCCGTGGTGCTGGGCTCGGGGTTGCTGGCGTGGCTTGGCGCGAGGCTGCTGGGGGCGGATCCGCGCACCTTCGTGCCGCCGATGATGTTCAACAACTGCGGCAACATGGGCTTGCCGCTATCGGTGTTCGCGTTCGGGCCGCTCGGGCTGGCGCCCGCGGTGGCGCTGTTCGCCGCGTCCAACCTGATGCACTTCACCATCGGCATGAAGATCGTCAACCGGCACGCGTCGATCACGCAGATCGCGCGCAACCCGATGGTGCTGGCAACGGTGGCGGGGGTGGGGTTGTCGCTGGCGCGGCCGTGGTTCTCGCTGCCGGAGCCGGTGTTCCAGTCGATCAAGCTGCTGGGCGACGCCACCGTGCCCTTGATGCTGTTCGCGCTCGGCGTGCGCATGAAGGATGTGAGCCTGCGCAACTGGGGCATGGGCGCGATCGGTGCCGTGGCCTGTCCGCTGACCGGCATCGCCTGCGCCTTGCTGCTGGCACAGATGGTGCCGCTGACCCAGCTCCAGCGCGGGCTGCTGTTCGTGTTCGCCTCGCTGCCGCCGGCCGTGCTCAACTTCCTGGTGGCCGATCATTTCCGGCAGGAGCCGGACCAGGTGGCGTCGATCGTGCTGCTGGGCAATGTGGCTGCCGTGGTGTTCGTGCCGGTGGGGCTGTATCTGGGGCTGCGATAGCGTTGCTGCCCCGGAGGTTCACGCGGCGGGTTTGGCGCGGATCGCGTGCTTGGGGCGCCACACCTTGGCCACGGCTTCGTCCGTGTCGATGTAAGGCCCGCCGATCAGGTCGACGCAGTAGGGCACGGCGGCAAAGATGCCCTGCACGATGGATTTGCCGTCCTCGCCACGCAGGCCTTCCAAGGTTTCACGGATGGCGCGCGGCTGGCCCGGCAGGTTGATGATGAGGGCGGCGCGGCTGGCGGTTTCGCGAATTACCGCCACCTGCCGCGACAGGATGGCCGTGGGCACGAAGTGCAGGCTGACCTGGCGCATCTGCTCGCCAAAGCCAGGCATTTCCTTGGTGCCTACCGCCAGCGTGGCCTCGGGGGTGACGTCGCGGCGGGCCGGGCCGGTGCCGCCGGTGGTCAGCACCAGATCGCAGCCAGCCACATCGACCAGCTCGATCAGCGTGCGCGAGATCAGCGCCTGCTCGTCAGGGATGAGGCGCTCCACGGCCTGCCAGGGCGAGGTCAGGGCGCGCCCGAACCAGTCGCGCAGCGCCGGGATGCCCTCGTCCTGATAGGTGCCGGTTGAGGCACGGTCGGAGATCGAGACAAAGCCAACCAGCAGTTCGTCCGGGTGCCTGCGGGCAACGGGATGGACCAGCGCGGGCGTTGTGGTTTGCGTCATCTTGTCCCCATTTCCTTGGTTGCTGCGTTTGGGTTGCTGGTTATTCGCCGGCTTCCGGCTCGGGTTCCTGCTCGCCGGCGGCTGCGGCCAGCTTGCTTTCCAGCGCCGTCTTGATGGCCTGGAACAGCTCGCGGAAGTAGCGCGGCGGCTTGTTCATCTCGTGCTCTTTGCGCGCGTTGCGGATGATGTTGCGCAGCGTCTGGACATCGCTGGCCGGGTGCTCGGCCAGGAACTTCGTCAGCGCCGCGTCGTCCGCCAGCAGCAGCTCGCGCCAGCGCTCGACCAGGTGCAGCTTAGCCGTCTCGGCCTTGCTGGTGCCCTTGAAGCCTTCCAGCACGCGCTGGATGGCGGCCACTTCGTTATCGTCCAGCCTGCGCATGACCTTGCCGACATACTGCATCTGGCGGCGCTTGCCTTCGTGGTTGGTGATGCGCCGCGCGTCGCGGATGGCGTCGGCCAGCGCTTCGGGCATGGGCACGCGCGCCAGGCGGTCCTTGGGCAGGGCTTCGAGTTCCACGCCCAGGTCTTGCAGGGCGAGCATATCGCGCTTTTTCTGCGACTTGCTCTTGAGCATGTCGTCGTCGTCGGCCGGTTCAGGGGAGAACGGGTCGGGGAAGCCGGAGGCGTTCCGGGGGGAGGGGCGGGTGTTTCGCGTCATGGTTGGCATTTTATCTTGCTATGATTCTTGTTTGGACTTTTGATGACCGCGCCCACAATGGATCAATCCGCAGACCAGACCACCCACTTCACTTATACCCAGGCCCAGCTCAGCGAGATGGCCGCCGATGTGCTGCGGGTGGCACGCGAGCTGGGCGCCACCGACGCGGCTACCGAGATCTCCGAGGGCAGCGGCCTGTCGGTGTCGGTGCGCAAGGGCCAGGTGGAAACCATCGAGCAAAACCGCGACAAGGTAGTGGGCGTCACGGTCATGATCGGCCAGCGGCGCGGCAACGCCAGCACCTCGGATTTCTCGCCGGCGGCCCTGCGCGCCACGGCCGAGGCGGCTTACAACATCGCCCGCTTCACCGCGGAAGACGATTGCGCCGGCCTGGCGGAAGAGGCGCTGCTCGAGCGCAACCCGCAGGACCTCAACCTGTTCCACCCCTGGAATATCGACGCTGAGCAAGCCATCGAGATCGCGCGGCGCTCCGAGGCGGCCGCCTTCGCGGTCTCGCCGCGCATTCGCAACAGCGACGGCGCCAGCGTCTCGGCCCAGCATTCGCAGTTCGTGCTGGCCACTTCGCGCGGCTTCACGGGCGGCTACCCGTATTCCCGCCACTTTATTTCCTGCGCGCCGATCGCCGGCACCGGCAGCGGCATGCAGCGCGACGACTGGTACTCGTCCAAGCGCGCACCCGGCGCGCTGGCCGCGCCCGAGGACATCGGCCGCTATGCCGCCGAGCGCTCGCTGGCCCGCCTGAATGCGCGCCAGTTGTCGACGCGCCGCTGCCCGGTGCTGTTCGAGGCACCTCTGGCCGCCGGCTTGCTCGGCGCCTTCGTGCAGGCCGTGTCCGGCGGCGCGCTGTACCGCAAGTCGACCTTCCTCTACGACACGCTGGGCAAGGCGGTGTTTGCGCCGCATATCCATATCCACGAGCAGCCCCACCTGCCGGGCGCCATGGGCAGCGCGCCCTTCGACGAAGAAGGCGTGAAGACCCACGCGCGCGATGTGGTGCGCGGCGGCGTGGTGGAAGGCTATTTCCTCTCCACGTACTCGGCGCGCAAGCTGGGCATGAAGACCACCGGCAATGCCGGCGGCTCGCACAACTTGACGCTCTCCAGCAAGCTGACCACGCCGGAAGACGACTTCGCCGGCATGCTGCGCAAGCTGGGCACCGGCCTGCTGGTGACCGAGCTGATGGGGCAGGGCGTGAACTACGTGACGGGCGATTACTCGCGCGGCGCATCGGGCTATTGGGTCGAGAACGGCGTGATCCAGTATCCGGTGGAAGAGATCACCATCGCCGGCAACATGAAGGAGATGTTCCAGCAGATCGTGGCCATTGGCGCCGATGCGCTGGTGCGCGGCACCAAGGAAACCGGCTCGGTCCTGATCGAGCAGATGACCATTGCCGGCGGCAACTAAAACGACAGCGGCGGCCTGAAGACAGGCCGCCGCGCGTAGAACGTCAGCGTCGCTTTAAACCTGGCGTTTGAGGCGACCGCTATTCCTCGCCCGAGGGCGGGCGTTCGTACGTCACGAACGCGTAGTCGAAACCGTTCGCCTCCGAAYGATGCCGCTCGCGCTGCGTCGCGACCCACTGCTGCGGGTCGATGGCCGGAAACACCGCGTCGCCTTCCACATCCGCATCGATTTCCGTCACCACCAGCCGGTCAGCGCAGGGCAGGGCCTCGGCATACAGCTGCGCGCCGCCGATCAGGAAGATCTGTTCAGCACCCACGCATAGCCGCTGCGCGTCTTCGAGCGAGTTCGCCACGTCGCAGCCTTCGATGCGCAGGTCGCGGTTGCGGCTCACCACGATATTGCGCCGGCCTGGCAGCGGCCGGCCGATCGACTCCCACGTCTTGCGGCCCATCACGATGGGCGCGCCCATGGTGGTGCGCTTGAAGTGCGCCAGGTCCTCGGGCAGGCGCCAGGGCAGGGTGTTGTCGCGGCCGATCACGCCGTTGCGGGCTTTCGCCACGATCAGGGTCAGCAGCGTCATACGGCCACCGGTGCCTTGATGGCCGGATGCGATTCGTAGCCCACCAGTTCGAAGTCCTCGTACTTGTAGTCGAAGATGCTGTCCGGCTTGCGCAGGATCTTCAGCTGCGGCAACGCCATCGGCGCGCGCGCGAGCTGGGTTGCCACCTGCTCGGCATGGTTGCTGTAGATGTGGCAGTCGCCGCCGGTCCAGATGAAGTCGCCCACCTCCAGCCCGGTCTGCTGCGCGATCATGTGCGTCAGCAGCGCATAGCTGGCGATATTGAACGGCACGCCCAGGAAGATATCGGCGCTGCGCTGGTACAGCTGGCACGACAGGCGGCCGTCGGCCACGTAGAACTGGAAGAAAGCATGGCAGGGCGGCAGCTTCATCTGCGCGATCTCGCCTACGTTCCAGGCCGATACGATCAGCCGGCGCGAATCGGGATTGCTGCGGATCTGCGCCATCAGCTCGGTGATCTGGTCGATGTGGCGGCCGTCCGGCGTGGGCCACGCGCGCCACTGCGAGCCATAGACCGGCCCGAGCTCGCCGTTTGCGTCGGCCCATTCGTCCCAGATGCTGACGCCGTTGTCCTTCAG